>NZ_JAIFKJ010000126.1 GCF_019695415.1 Thiohalocapsa sp. | reverse complement strand
AGGCCTGCTGCTCGGGCTCTTTTTCATCACCGTCGGCGCCGGCATCGACTTCGGCGTGCTGTTCGGGCAGCTCTTCACGGTGCTGGCGCTAACCCTTGGCGTCATGGCCATCAAGGGCGGGATTCTCTACGGCCTCGGCCGGCTGTTCCGGCTGCGGGAAGCGGATCAGTGGCTGTTCACCCTGTCGCTGGCGCAGGCGGGGGAGTTTGGCTTTGTGCTGCTGGCCTTCTCCACCCAGAACGCCGTGATTCCGGCGGAGCTGGGCAAGCTGCTGTCGCTGGTGATCGCCCTGTCCATGCTGCTGACCCCCGTGCTCTTCATCGGCTACGACCGCCTGGTGCTGCCGCGGCTGCGCAGTGCCCCGGACCAGCCCCCGGACGCCATCGACGAGCAGGGCACGGTCATCATCGCGGGCGTCGGGCGCTTTGGACAGGTGGTGAACCGGTTGCTGATGGCCGCCGGTGTGCGCACCGTGGTGCTGGATCACGAGGCGGCCACGGTGGAGCGCATGCGCCGCATCGGCATCCGCAGCTTCTTCGGCGACGCCTCCCGCCCGGACCTGCTGCGCGCAGCCGGCATCGAGCAGGCGGCGGCCTTTGTGGTCGCCATCGATGACCGCGACCGAGCCGTGCAGCTGGTGGAGGCCGTCAAGCGCGAGCATCCAGGGCTGCATGTCATCGCCCGCGCCTTCGATGTGGACCACCTGTACCTGCTGCGCACCGCCGGTGCCGATGTGGCCGTTCGTGAGGTGTTCGATGCCTCACTGGACGCCGGCGCCGCGACGCTGCGTGCGCTCGGAGAGCATCCTTTCGAGGTGGAGAAGCTTAAGCGCGCCTTCCGCCGGCACGATGTGGATACGCTGGAGGAGCTCTACGAGCTGTGGGACCGGGACCTGGAGTTTTCGAAGAACCGTGCCCTGTTGGAGCGCGTGCGCGCCCGCACCGCCGCGGAGCTGGAGATCACCGCCGCCGACCGCACCCGCCTGCACGACCGCAGCGAGCGCGGCTGGACGCCGCCGCCGAAGGGCTACACCACGGAGCTTGATACCTGAGCGGGGGTGCGTCTCCTCAGCGCATGCCGCGTGCTGCGGAGCGCAGCAGCACGTCAGGCTCGATCTGTCCGCTGTAGCGATAAGGAATCGGGACCACCCCAGCGACGGTGACGGTGCCGGCAATGCGATAGGCGATGGGCTCGCGCCTGAGCGCGAGCATCGGCAGCAGACCGAGCGCTTTTCCCGCGTCCGCCACCACGGTCACCTCCACCGGCGCCTCGCCGAAGGCCGGGATCTGCTTGTCCAGAGCACCGCCGCCCTCTGCGATCTGCTTACCCTCCAACGAGAGCTTGTAGGTCATGGCCTTGATGGGGAGCATGCGGTCGTTGGGGTTCTTGAGCTGGAGTCCGACCCGCAGTGTCTGCTGATCCAGCGCGATGCGCTCCGGCGTGATGGAGGTGAGCTGCACCTCAGGCGCCAGCCAGTCGCGGGTGAGGCTGGCGCAGGCGGAAAGCAGCAGCATCGTGCAGACAACGGCGAGCCGGTAGGCGGGCGGAAGGAGGGTCGGCTTTGACATGGGAGCTCTATGATCTCGGGTTGATTCGGGTGCCCGGCGGGCACTTGGGATGCTTGCGTGCGTAGCTGCCGCCGTTCGAGGCCGCGGGGCCGGAGCTGGACGAGAGCCGCTGGGGCCGTCCGGCGCCCGATCAGCAGCCTCTTGCCTTCGCGGCCGCAGACCCGACGTCTCGCAGCATGGCGACTATGCGAGATCTCGAAACCCAGCGCGCCGGTGCCGGCCTGAAGACCATTGCGGCGCTGACAATCCTTCTGTCGATCTGTGCTGCCCCCACCTCGCTCATGGCTATCGAAGAGCCCAGCCACCGCATCGTCGAAACCTACCCGGAGTTCGAGCTGCGGCGGTATGCGCCGCACCTGGTGGCAGAGACCGTCGTCGACACCGGATTTGACAAGGCGGGCAACCGAGCCTTCGGTATCCTCGCAGATTACATCTTCGGCAAGAACCGGGGCGATAGGAAGATCGAGATGACGGCGCCGGTGACGCAGCAGCCGGCGGGGCAGGCTAAGGGCCAGAAGATCGAGATGACGGCGCCCGTCACCCAGCGGCCCGCCGAGACCGTGTCCACCACCACAGCCACGGGCGCGGAGCGGTATGTGGTGAGCTTCGTGATGCCGAAGCGCTTCACACTGGATACGCTGCCGGAGCCCATCGACCCCCGGGTGACGCTGCGTCAGGAGCCGGAGCGGCTCATGGCCGTGCGCCGCTATTCGGGCCGCTGGACCGAGGACAACTATCGCGAGGAGGAGCGCAAGCTATTGGAAGCGGTGCGCAAGCAGGGCTTGGAGCCCGTCGGGGCACCGGTGTATGCGCGGTACAACTCGCCGTTCTCGCTCTGGTTCATGCGCCGCAACGAGGTGATGGTAGAGGTAAGCCGTTCTGACTGACGGCGTGAAGTTTTTGGCCTGCTCGGATTCACCCTTCCAGCTGGGCGCGTTCGGCTGATTCACTGGCGTGTCCCGCAAACCGCGCAGTCCGGATCAGCAGGAATCCGCAGGCTCCGCCACTCCATGGTCAGCGCATCCAGCAGCAGCAGCCGACCGAACAGGGGCTCGCCTAGACCGGCGAGAATTTTGATGGCCTCGGTGGCCTGCAGGCTGCCGATGATGCCAACCACCGGGGCGAGCACGCCCTCTCGGGCACAGGTCTCGCCGCCTTCGCTGAAGTCCGGGTAGAGGCATCGGTAACAGGGCTCACCAGGGCGGCCGGAAAAGCAGGCGATCTGGCCTTCGGTGCGCACGGCCGCCCCCGACACCAGCGGAATGCCGGCGGCGACGCAGGCGGCATTGACCGCCTCGCGCGTTGCGAAGTTGTCGCTGCAGTCGCAGACGAGGTCCACTTGGCCCGCCAGCTCTGCAAGCTGGTCCGCATTGAGTGCCCCCTTGACCGGCACCAGGGAAACATCAGGATTCAGCGCGGTGAGGGCTGCCTGGGCGGAGTCGACCTTGCTTGCGCCGACGCGCTCGGTGGTGTGCAAAATCTGGCGCTGCAGGTTGGAAAGGTCTACGGCATCAAAGTCCGCAAGCAGCAGCTCGCCGACCCCGGCCGCCGCCAGATACATGGCCACCGGGGAGCCCAGCCCACCCAAGCCCACGATGAGCACCCGCGCCGCCCGCAGGCGCCGCTGACCGGCCTCATTGAAGCCCGGCAACAGCAGATGCCGCGAGTACCGCGCCCTCTGCGCATCCGACAACGGACGTGGCGCGTTCGCTACGGCTAGGCCCTCTGCCCTAAGCCCTCCGCCCTTCTTCAAAGATAGCGCCGCCAATGCTCCGGGCGCGGGTCGCGGCAGCCGTGCTCCAGCGCTTCGTAGCGCTTGGCGAAAACGCGCTTGGTGCAGTTGCTGTCGCGTTTGCAGCCGCTGTTCTCGCGGAAGGTGTCTTCGGTGTAGTAGTAGAGCGCGCGGCGCAACCGGAACAACAGGCCGTTGTCCAGATGCAGGCCGAGCTCGTGCAGGGCCTCTTCAAGCTCCTGCAGGCAGGTGCGGGTCAGGTCATAGCTGATGTTGAGCAGGATGGGTGTCTCCGGCTCGGCGCTGATCACGCCGTCCACGGCGGCCAGGAAGTCGGCGGCGGTGCGTGCGTCGTTGCGCTCCGGGTGCAGATCGCGGAAGTTGATCTGCCGGTGCTTGACACGGTCTGACTCGGGAATGTCCATGGCAAAAGTATGCTATCGGCGTTGCGGACGGTGTCAATCGGCTGGTGGTAGGTCAGCCCGTTGGCTGACGACGCGGTGCGCGCCGGGCACCGGTTGCCCGCTCCAAGCCTGCCAGATCGCGGCGGGTGACGATACCGCACCAGCCCGCAAGGCGCAGCAAGTCGCGCACTTCAGCGCCTTGCTGCCAACCGTGCTCCAGCAGCAGGCGTCCGCCGGGCCTGAGCACGCGGGCCGCCTGCGGCAGGATGCGGCGGATGGCGGAGAGCCCGTCGACCCCGGCGGTCAACGCGAGCGTCGGCTCGAAGCGGAGATCGCCGCAGGCCAGATGGGGATCTGCTGTGCGGACATAGGGCGGGTTGGCGACAACGAGGTCAAGACTCTCACACGCGAAGCCGGCGAGCCAGTCGCCCTGCACTAGGCAGACGTTTTCCACCTCCAGGCGGCGGGCGTTCCCGGCGGCCACCGCAAGTGCGGCGGCGTCGCGCTCCACCGCGTACAGCGTCCATGCGGGCCGTGCGTGCGCCATGGCCAACGCGATGGCGCCGCTGCCGGTGCCGAGATCGGCGCACTGAAGTGGCTTGTGGGCCGGCATGATCTCCACGGCCCAGTCCACCAAGAGCTCCGTTTCCGGGCGGGGGATCAAGACGCCCGGGGCGATGCGCAGCTCAAGCGCATGAAAACCGCGGCGCCCCAAGATGTAGGCCATGGGCTCGCCCTCGAGGCGCCGCTGCAACAGTTTCTCGAAGCTTGCCTGTTCCGCGGCGTTGAGGGTCTGATCCGGGTCGATGAAGAGGGCGGTGCGGGGCAGCGCGGCCGCCTCGCAGAGCAGAAGCTCGGCCTCCAGCCTGGCGGCGGGCCAGCCGGCTTGCCGCAGCAGGCGCGCGGCGGCGTCGCGCACGGCCTCGGCGAGGCTGATGCGGAGGGGCTGCGACACGGTGTGCGGTGTTGGGTCGGGCTCGGCAGCAGGCTGGGCTCAGGCAGTGGTCATCATCGCCGCGAGCTCATCCGCCTGATGCTCCTGACGCAGTGGCCCGATGACTTGGTCGAGCTGGCCCATCATGACCTCGTCCAGCTTGTAGAGCGTGAGGTTGATGCGGTGGTCCGTGAGCCTGTTCTGCGGAAAGTTGTAGGTGCGGATGCGCTCGGAGCGGTCGCCGCTGCCCACCTGCAGCCGACGTGACTCGCTGCGCTCGGCCACCTGCGAGGCGACGGCGTCCGACAGCAGCTTGGCCTGCAGCAGGGCCATAGCGCGGGCGCGGTTCTTATGCTGGGAGCGCTCGTCCTGGCATTCGACGACGATGCCCGAAGGCAGGTGGGTGATGCGCACGGCCGAGTCGGTCTTGTTGACGTGCTGCCCGCCGGCGCCGGAAGCGCGGTAGGTGTCTACCCGCAGGTCGTTGCTGTCGATCTGCACTTCGTCGACGGCCTCTGCCTCAGGCAGAATGGCGACGGTACAAGCGGAGGTATGCACCCGACCCTGGGACTCGGTCTCCGGCACCCGCTGCACGCGATGGGCGCCGGATTCGAACTTGAGGTGGGCGTAGACGTCGGCGCCCGCGATGCGCACGACCACTTCCTTGTAGCCACCGAGCTCACCTTCGCTTTCGCTCATGAGCTCGTGCCTCCAGCCCTTGGCTTCGGCGTAGCGTAGGTACATGCGCAACAGATCGGCGGCGAACAGCGCGGCCTCGGCACCGCCAGTGCCGGCGCGGATCTCCAGGTATACGTTGCGCTGGTCGTTGGGGTCCGGCGGAACCAGCAGCTGGAGCAGCTCGGGCTCCAGCGCGTCGCGGCGAGACTCGGCTGCGGCGATCTCGTCCGCGGCGAGGTCCTTCATCTCCGGGTCGGACAGCAGCTCCCGGGCGTTGTCGATGGCCGCCTCGGCGTCTCGGTATTTGCCGAGACGCGACACCAGCGGCTCCAACTGGGCATATTCGCGGCTCAAGTCACGGAAGCGTGCCTGATCGGCCTGGGTGTCCGGGTCCGCGAGCAGGGCGGTGACCTCGGCGTGGCGCTCGGCGAGCTGGTCGAGCTTGCCCCGAAGGGATGGATTCATGGGCACGACTGACTGAAAGCGCCGGGGCTCAGCGGCTACGGTCGTTCTCCACCTTGAGCTGGAACAGCTCGTTAGCGGCCGCCAGCAGCTCGTTGCGGCCCTCGCGTCCGGCTCGGCGCAGGCGCACGCTCGGGCTGTGCAGCAGCTTGTTGGTCAGCAGGTGCGCGAGCTGGCAGACGACCTCTTCCGGCGGCTTGCCGGCAGCGAGCTGGCGTTGGGCGCGCTCCACGAGGCTGTCGCGCGTGTACTCGGCGCGGGAGCGATAGTCCTGGATCAGCGACACCGCATCCAGCGAGCGCACCCAGGCCATGAACTCCTCGGTATGCAGGTCGATGATCTCCTGCGCCTGCTCCGCCGCCTGCTGGCGCGAGCGCATGCCCTGATCCACCACGCCCTGGAGGTCGTCGACGGTGTAGAGATAGACATCGCGCAGGTCGCGGACCTCCGGCTCGATGTCCCGCGGCACGGCAATATCGACCATGAAGACCGGGCGGTGGCGCCGCTTCTTGAGCGCCCGCTCGACGGTGCCCTTGCCGAGCACCGGTAGGGGGCTGGCGGTGGAAGAGACGACGATGTCGGCCTCAGGCAGGTGGTTCGAGAGCTCCGTCAGCGCGATGGCGTAGCCGTCGAACTGCTGGGCAACACCGTGGGCCCGCTCCACGGTGCGGTTGGCGACGATGATGCGCCCGATGCCGTGCTGATGCAGGTGGCGCGCGGCAAGCTCGATGGTTTCCCCGGCGCCGATGAGCAGCGCGGTTTGTTGACTGAGGTCGCTGAAGATCTGCCGTGCCAGGCTGACGGCGGCGAAGGCCACCGACACCGGGCTGGAGCCGATCGCGGTGTCGGTGCGCACCTGCTTGGCGACGGAGAAAGTGTGCTGGAACAGCTTGCCTAGCATCCGGCCGGTGCCGCCGGCGGCGTTGGCCGTTTGGAATGCCTGCTTGACCTGACCCAGGATTTGCGGCTCGCCGAGGACCATGGAATCCAGGCCGCTCGCGACCCGCAGCAGGTGGCGCACGGCATCGCGGTCTTGGTGGTGGTACAGGTGTTGTGCGAAGAGCTGTGGCTCCAGGCCGTGGAACTCGCCCAGCCATTCGCGGATCGCCACATCACCGCCGCTGCCGTCCAGGGCACAGTAGACTTCCATACGGTTGCAGGTGGATAGGATCAGCGCCTCGTCGGCGGGGGTTTGCTCGGTGATGCTGCGCAGCGCGCCCACGATGACGTCGGGCCCGAAAGTGAGGCGCTCGCGGGTGGCGACCGGCGCCGTCTTGTGGTTCAAGCCGAGGGTCAATATCGTCATGGCTGATGTTCGGCGTTGCTGTGTGGGCTTCTGCTCTAGCCTGGCAATCGGCTCTGGGTCGTCCCCATCTGTCGGAGGAGACGCAGCACTAGGCGCGTGCCTAGTCGGTGACAGGATGGCCTGATCGCGGTAGCCGAGGCGGTGATGCGGGCAGCGATCGTGCCAGCCGCCAGGCGACTTGTGTCATCACGGGCACCGGCGCCCGGCAGACTCGTTCGGGCCGACGCGTTTGCTCCGGCATCGCGAGCATAGGAACTGGCCTAGTATACTGCCATCAAAAGCACTGACCGCTGATCGCGATCAACAGCCTGGGGACCCTATACGCCCATGACCCCTCTTGCCCAAATCGCCGCGCTTTGGCTTGCCGCAAGTCTGCCGCTGCTTGCCACGGCCGAAACGGCCGCGCCGGCCGTGGATCGGCCACAGGGCGACGCATCAACAGCATCGGAGACTGCAAGCAGCGCGGCAGCGGATGCCGCAGCGCCGGAGGATGCCGACGCTGCGCCCACCGCGCTAACGGCAGACCTGATTTACTCGGTGCTGGTTGGCGAGGTCGCTGCACAGCGCGCCGATCAGCGCATGTCCTTCACCCACTATCTGCACGCGGCCAAGCTGGCGCGCGACCCCGATCTGGCTGCTCTGGCTGCGCGCGCAGCCTTGACACTGGATGACCCGGACGCTGGCCGGCGGGCCGTGGACCTGTGGCAGGAGCTGGAGCCGGAATCCATTAAGGCGCATCAGATTGCGGCCTACGTGCAGATCGAGGCGGGCGATCGGGACGCGACCTTGAGCGCACTACGAGCGCTGATCAGGCTGACGCCATCGGAAAAGCAGCCCTACATGCAGGCAGCCCAGCTCCTCGCCCGCATCGAAGATCCGCAGGAGCGGCTCGATCTGATGCAGGGGCTGCTCGCGGACGCCCCGGAAGACGCCGATGCGCAGTTCGCTTTGGCAAACCTCGCTGCCGCTGCCGATGACAACGAGCTGGCACGCGCTGCGGCTCGGCGAGCCGCCGCGTTGCGCCCGGAGTGGACGGAGCCGCGGCTCTTCCTGGTGCAGCTGCTGGTCACCGACGGAGACCGCGAAGCCGCCGCCGAGCTGCTGGATACCTATCTGGCCGAGGCCGGCGAGGACAAAGAGCTCAACCTGCTGCGGGCGCAGTTGCACATCGACGCGGAAGAGTATGCGCCGGCGTTGGCAGTATTCGACAGGCTGCTGGCCGCCGAGCCGGAGCAGCCGGACGTGCTCTTCACCGCCGCGGTGCTGGCGCTCGAGGTCGATGCGCTGGAGCAGGCTCGGGTCTATCTGAACCGCCTCCACGAGATTGGGCGGCGTGAGGACGACGTGGCCTTCCTGTTCGGCCAGTTGGAAGAGCAGGTCGGCAATGAAGACGCGGCACTCGGCTGGTATGCCCGCGTCGACGGTCCAAACGCCACCGACGCGACGGTGCGCATCGCGCGACTGCATGCTGCAACCGGCGACATGACGCGCGCCCAAGATATGCTGCAGCAGCTTCGCGATCAAATGCCGGATGATGCGGTGACCCTCTTCCTGATCGAAGGGGAGATGCTCCGGCAGCACGATGCTGACCAGCAGGCCATGACCCTCTATGACAGAGCCTTGGCAGCGCAGCCGGACAACCCCGACTTGCGCTATGCCCGCGCGATGGTGGCTGTGGGCCTCGATCGCATCGAGCTTCTCGAGTCCGACCTCCGCCATATCATCGACCAGGACCCAGAGCACGCTGATGCCCTGAATGCGCTCGGCTATACCTTGGCGGACCGCACGGACCGGCTCACCGAGGCTCGGGAGCTCATTGAGCGGGCGCTGGCACTGAAGCCCGACGAGCCGGCCATCAAGGACAGCATGGGCTGGGTGCTGTATCGCATGGGCGATCCGGCGGCCGCAGAGCCCTATCTGCGCGACGCGCTGGATTCGGTGTTCGATCCCGAGATCGCTGCGCACCTGGGCGAAGTGCTGTGGGCGCTTGGGCGCAGGGATGAGGCGCGGGCAATCTGGGATCGCGCCCTCGAAGCCGATCCGGAGCATGAGTACCTGCTCCGCATCCTCGGCAAGCATCGCTACAGTCAGACCCCTAACTGAGGCTCATCCGGCTCCAAGCCCGCTGCCGTTGTCAGCCTAGTTTTTGCCCGGCTACCGATCAGGATTGAACGGCATGCAGTTTTCGGTGCCCCGCCCGGACGCCGACGGCACCTGGGCTGCCCCCGCGAAGCTCAACCTGATGCTGCGGGTGCTCGGCCGGCGGGCAGATGGCTATCATCGTTTGCAGACGGTCTTCCAGTTCATTGACCGGGCCGACCGGCTGCGCTTCCTGCCACGTGCGGATGGTCGCGTCATACGCCGTGCGGGCGCCAAGGATGTGCCGCCTGACAGCGACTTGGTGGTTCGTGCGGCCCAGGCGCTACGAGCGGCGACGGGCGCAGTAGCGGGCGTCGATATCGAGGTGGACAAGGTGCTGCCGATGGGTGGCGGTCTTGGCGGAGGCAGCTCGGATGCGGCAACGACGCTACATGCACTGAATCAGCTGTGGGAGCTTCGCTTAGATCTAGACAGCCTCGCGCGCATCGGACTCGCGCTCGGCGCGGACGTACCGGTGTTCGTGCGCGGGCAGGCCTGTTGGGCAGAGGGTGTGGGTGAGGTAATGACACCGGTGGCGTTGCCTGAGCCCTGGTACCTGGTGCTGGCTCCGCCAGTATCGGTTTCGACCGCCGCCGTCTTCGGCGATCCGGAATTGACACGGGATTCTCGTGCAATCACAATGGAAGACTTTGTTGCGGGCTTTCACCCCAACGACTGTCTCGCCGCGGTTCGCAAGCGCTATCCCGCCGTTGCGCAAGCATACGATTGGCTGGCCGATGTGGGTGCTGATCCGCGGCTGACCGGCACGGGCGGGTGCGTCTTTGGCACATTCGACTCGGCAGGCGCCGCGCTGGCGGCATGCGAGGCGGCGCCGGCCCAGTACCAAGCCTTCGTTGCCCGCGGCCGCAACCGCTCCCCGCTGTTCGCTTGACGGGACGGGCCGCTGGGCCGGCTATGCCCCGCGGGGCAGCCGGGCCGTCTGCGGCCAGGGGCGGTTGATGCGGTAGCCTTTTTTTTGGGGCGTCGCCAAGCGGTAAGGCACTGGGTTTTGATCCCAGCATTCCCAGGTTCGAATCCTGGCGCCCCAGCCAACACGCTTGCGGTGGCCGCCGACAGTGAGCGAGCGCACACGCTTCCATCTTTCTGCGGCAGCGGCCGCGTGTAACGCTGTATGGAACGCTAGCGCTGCGCGAGCCGTTGAATCGCCCGCTTCGACATCAGCCCCAGGGATGGTTGAGCGTCTACGGAGTCGAGCCGTGCCCGACAGCCAATTGATGGTCTTCACCGGGAACGCGAACCCGGAGCTCGCCAGTGAGATCACCGCACACCTGAGCCTCCCGTTGGGCAAGGCCGTGGTTGGCCAGTTCAGCGACGGCGAAGTGATGACGGAAATCCAGGAGAACGTCCGCGGACGGGATGTCTTCGTCGTGCAGCCCACCTGTGCGCCGACGAACGACAACCTGATGGAGCTGCTGGTGATGATCGATGCGCTGCGCTGGGCTTCGGCGAAGCGCATCACCGCCGTGATCCCCTACTTTGGCTATGCTCGGCAAGATCGCCGGCCGCGCTCGGCGCGGGTACCCATTACTGCGCGTTTGGTGGCGAAAATGATTGGCGCCGCCGGGGCGGATCGGGTACTGACCGTGGACTTGCACGCGGACCAGATCCAAGGGTTTTTCGATATCCCGGTGGATAACGTCTACGCCTCGCCAATCCTGCTGGGCGACATCTGGAAGCAGAAATATCCAGGGTTGATGGTGGTGTCGCCCGATGTCGGTGGGGTGGTGCGGGCGCGGGCCGTGGCCAAGCGTCTGGACGATGCGGAGCTTGCCATTATCGACAAGCGCCGCCCCAAGCCGAATGAGGCGAAGGTCATGAACATCATCGGTGACGTGCGCGATCGTTCCTGCGTGCTCATCGACGACCTCGTCGATACCGCGGGCACGCTCTGTCAGGCGGCGGCTGCGCTGAAGGATCATGGTGCTGCAATGGTCGCGGCGTACTGTACGCATCCCGTGCTCTCGGGCCCAGCGGTGGAGAATATCGTCGCATCCACGCTCGACGAGCTGGTGGTCACCAACACCATTCCGCTGAGCGCCGATGCCGAGGCCTGCCCGAAGATTCGGCAGCTGAGCATCGGTGAGCTCCTGGCGGAGACGATGCGGCGAGTGTCTGACGAAGAATCCGTAAGCTCGTTGTTCGTCGACTGAGGGCGCTGGGCGGCCGCTGCGGTCGCCGGTGTTACCGAC
>NZ_JAIFKJ010000093.1:6386-22176 GCF_019695415.1 Thiohalocapsa sp. | reverse complement strand
TTAGTGTCCTGCTAATGCGGCCTGGACCCAGATCGTTACTCCGCATGCTACTCCGTCTGGAGTGTCCCCTCCCTTCCAGCGAGTCGCGTTGCGGTGCGAGGCCCTGGCCCAGTCGCGCGAGGGTCCATCTCACGCGACCCGTAAGCCGCAACCGGTGATGTTCGGTCACACGCCGCCGCTCATGGGCTGCGCCGAAGGCGTCGGTCCAGACGGGTCGCCAAGCAGCTCCCTGCGCGTGTAGAGCCGGACTCTTCCGTCCTAGAGCTGCTCGCGTCCGACTTAGAGCCGGCGCATGCTCTCGGAGTAGAGCTCCCGGGCCAGGGACTCGCGCCCAAGTTCAACCTCATCGGGGTTGGCTAGCTCTAGCCGTTGCAAGCAGCACTATCGGCAGCTGCGAATAGGCGGGGCCGGGCGTCATGCATCCTCGACACGGATGCACCGCACCAGTCGGCCGTCTTGCAGGGTGCTTTCGGGCGGATACGCTGCGGCGCAGGCGTCGATGGCCTCCGGGCAGCGCGGATGGAAATGGCAGCCGGGTGGCGGGTGTGCCGGTGAGGGCATGTCCCCTTCCAGCTGAATGATCTCGCGCCGGCGCTCAGGATCGGCGACGGGCACGGCAGAGAGCAGCGCCCGGGTGTAGGGATGCTTGGGCTCGGCGAGGATCTGCTCCGTGGTGCCTCGCTCGACGATGCGCCCGAGGTACATCACAGCCACCTCGTGGGCGAGGTAGGACACCACCGAGATGTCGTGGGTGATGAAGAGGTAGGTCAGGCCGAGATCCTGCTGCAGCTGCTTGAGCAGGTTGAGGATCTGCGCCTGGACCGAGACATCGAGCGCGCTGGTGGGCTCGTCGCAGACGATGAGCCTGGGCTCAACCGCGAGCGCACGGGCAATACAGATGCGCTGGCGCTGACCGCCGGAGAACTCGTGCGGATAGCGGCCCATGGCCTGCTCGCTGATGCCCACCTGCTCCAGTAGGGCCGCCACGCGCTTGCGCCGCTCGGCGCGGCTCGGTGCAATGCCGAGTGCCTGGAGCCCTTCGCCGACGATGTCCTCCACCAGCATGCGCGGGTTCATGGACGCGAAGGGATCCTGGAAGATGACTTGGAGGTCCTTGCGATAGGGTCGCAGCCGGCCGGGCGTGAGGCGCGCCAGGTCCACGCCCTCGTAGCGCACGGCACCGGCCGTGGGCCGCTCCAGCTGCAGGATGCCTTTGCCGGCGGTGGTCTTGCCACAGCCGGACTCGCCCACGAGGGCCAGGGTGCGCCCGGTGTAGAGGGTCAGATCGACGCCGTCGACGGCCTTGACGTGACCCACGGTGCGCTTGAAGAGTCCGCGGCGGATCGGGAAGTGGACCTTGAGCCCATCGGTGCGGAGCAGCTCATCCCCAGCGCCGGCTGCCTCCACACCACTTGTGATCTCCTGGGCGGCCACCGGTGCGAACTCGGGCGAGCCGCCTTCCCACAGCAGGCAGCGCACGCGCTGCTCGGCGCCGGCGTCGAGCCAGCCGGGCACGGTGTCATGGCAGCGGTCCATGACCCGAAAGCAGCGGGGGGCGAAGCGGCAGCCGGTAAAATCCTGATCCAGCGGCGGCACCCGCCCCGGGATGACGGCGAGCGACCCCGAGCGCTTGTCCGCATCCGGCAGGCTCTCCAGCAGCTTGCGGCTGTAGGGATGCGCGGGACCCGCAAAGAAGGCATCTACGCTCGCCTGCTCGACGACCTGCCCGGCGTACATCACGGCCAACCGATCCGCGGTCTCGGCGACGACGCCGAGATCATGGGTGATGAGCAGCACGGCCATGCCGCGCTCGCGCTGCACGCCCTTCAGCAGCTGCAGCACCTGGGCCTGGATGGTCACGTCCAGCGCGGTGGTGGGCTCGTCCGCGATCAACAGCTCCGGGTCGCCGGCCAAGGCCATGGCGATCATGATGCGCTGCTTCATGCCGCCCGAGAGCTGGTGCGGGTACTCCTCGGCGCGCCGTGCCGGGTCCGGAATGCCCACGGCGCGCAACAGCTCCACGACACGGGCCGGGATGCCGGCGCGCGGCATGCCCTCGTGCACACGCACCGCCTCGGCGATCTGCGCGCCCACCGTGAGCACCGGATTCAGCGAGGTCTGCGGCTCCTGGAAGATCATGCCCATGCGCCCGCCGCGGATGCGGCGCATGTCCCGCTCCGTGAGCCTGAGCAGGTCTGTGCCGCCGAGGCGCACCGAGCCTGAGACGATCCGTCCGCCCAGCGGCAGCAGCCGCATCAACGACAAGGCCGTCATGGACTTACCGCAGCCGGACTCGCCGAGCAGGGCCAGGGTCTCGCCGGGCTCAACGCTGAAGCCCAGGTCGTCGCAGACGCGCACCGGGCGCTCGCCGCCGCGGCTCGGCGGCAGCTCCGTGGTGAGACCGGCGACCTCGAGCAGCACGTCACCGGCGTTAGGGGCGTCGACAGACACAGCGGCGGCGGTGCGGTTCATTTGACCCTCGCCAGGCGGGGATCAAAGGCATCGCGCACCACGTCGGCGAAGAGGTTGGCCGCCAGCACCAGCGTGAACATAAACACGAACGCGGCTGCCAGGGACCACCAGACGATGGGCTCCCTCGCCAGCTCCAAGCGGGCACTGTTGATCATGTTGCCCCAGCTGTTCATGGTCGGGTCGACACCGATGTTGACGTAAGAGAGCACCGCCTCGGCGAGCACCAGGCCGCTGAAATCCAGCACCACGGTGATCATGACGATGTGCAGCACGTTGGGCAGGATGTGGCGGCTGATGATGGTGGCGTGGCGCACTCCGAGCGCCGAGGCCGCCTGCACATAGTCCTGCTCGCGGAGCTTCAGCGACTCGCCGCGCAGCAGCCGGCAGAGTCCGGTCCAGCTGGTCACGCCGAGGATGATGCACAGAAACAGCAAACGCAGATCGGCGCGCTCCACGAGGCTCGCGAACTGATCAGCGTTGTTGGTCATGTAAACCTGCAGCATCAGGATGGCGGCGGCGATGAGCAGCACGCCGGGGATGGAGTTCAGCGTGGTGTAGAGGTACTGAATGATGTCGTCGGTGATGCCGCGGAAGTAGCCCGCCATGATGCCGAGGATCACCGCTGCCGGCAGCATCACGAGCGTGGTCAGCGTACCGATGACCAGTCCCGTGCGGATGCTTTTCAGACTCTGGTAGAAAACATCCTCGCCGACCTTGTCGGTGCCCAGGATGTGGTAGCCCGCGGCCAGCTCGGCGGCGACGAAGCTCAGCACCAACATCGCTGCCAGCGTGATCAGCATCACCCGCCACGGCACGTCGGTCCGGCGCTGCCAGATGGCGCTGGCGCCGTCGTTGAAATCCTCGCTGCGGGCATGGGCAACGAGCCAGACCAGGCCCGCCGTCAGCGCCATCCAGACCAAGAGCCCCTTGATGGCACCGAGGACGGTGCGCACGGCGATGTCGAAGCCGCGCCTGGACGGGTCCTTGAGGTGCGCACCGCCATGCTCGAGCGGCGGGTAGCCGCGAACGATGGTCCCGTCCGGCTGCTCGATGGGCTCCTTGACGAAGAGATGCGTCGCGAAGGGTGCCGAGAAGGTCTTCTCCTGCCGCTCCCTGAGACCGGTCAGGATCACATCCAGCACAGAGAGCACCTGCGTGGAATAGCGGGCCTCGACCGGCGCGGCAGCAGCGTCGCCGGCGTCCGCACGCAAAGCGTCCGTCTGCGCCGGCACTGCGGACTCCCCCGCCCGCACCGGCTCGATGCGCGGGTGGAAGTGCATCGAGTCCAAGAGTCCGATCAGCACGTAGAAACCGATGACGACCAAGGCCGCCACACCCACACGAGAGCGGGCCACACTGCGCCAGGGCGCACGCAGGTGCTCGTGCTGGGAGGCGTAGACGCCGTAGCCCAGCGCCACTGCGATCAGCAGGAAGATCAGCGCATCCGTGGTCAGGATCACTGGCATGCCGGTTGCCCCCTGTTCATGGCAGCCGTTCTCATGCGAGGCGTACCCGCGGGTCGACCATGGTGTAAGAGATGTCCGTCAGGATCAGCCCGAGGATGTACAACACCGAGCCCAAGAACACCATGGCGCGCACGATGGCGAAGTCCTGGCGGTTGATGGCGTCGATGGTGTAGCTGCCGAGGCCGGGGATACCGAAGAAGGACTCGGTGATGAGCGCGCCCATGAAGAGCAGCGGCAGCACCGCCACGACGCCGGTCAGGATCGGGATCAGTGCGTTTTTCAGCACGTGGCGGAACAGCACAACGCGCTCGCGCAGGCCCTTGGCACGGGCGGTGCGCACATAGTCGCGGTTGATCTCCTCCAGAAAGAAGGTCCGGTATAGCCGCGTGCCCGTACCGATACCGCCCACGACGCCGACGATGACTGGGAGGATGAGGAACTTGGCGGCTTCCAATCCCGTGTCGTAGCCGGAGATGGGCACCAGGTGGAACAGCTTGCCGATGAGGAACTGGCCGCTGATGATGTAGAAGAGTCCGGAGATCGACATCATGGCCACCAACAGCACGACGCTGCCAACGTCGATGTAGGTGGCGCGGAAGAAGACGATCATCAGCGCATAGCTGATGTTGATGGCGAGCCCCACCAGCAATACCGGCAGCGCAATGGCCAGGCTCGGCCACATGCGCTGGCGAATGTCGTAGCCAATGTCGCGGCCGCTGTCGGAGGTACCGAAGTTGAAGGCGAAGAGCTTGACCGACTTCTGGAAGAAAATCGTGTCCGTCAGCGCCGCCAGCCCCTGTGCCTGCGAATTGAACAGCAGCGGCCGATCGTAGCCGTGGTCGGCCTTCCATGCCTGCACCGCCTCTTCGGTGACGCGTTTGTCCCCGAGCTGCATCCGCGCCATGTCGTCCGGCGAGTTGACGACGAAGAAGAGCACGAAGGTGATCAGATTGACGCCGATCAGGATCGGAATGGCGTACAAGAGCCGGCGGATGATATAGGCGCTCACAGCGCGGCACTCCGCTCACGCCGGCGGGCGATGACGATGGCGGGCAGCGCTCCTACCGCCAGCACGGCAACGATGGCGCCAATGGGCCAGAGGACGGGCGGGTTCCAAGCGGCGCGCATCTCCTCGCGGATGCCAGGCTCCAGGCTGATATACTTGAGCGTGTTATTGGCCATGAGGTTCGGCTTCACGTTGCCGATCCATTGGTGGTGGAGGCTGAAGGACTCGGGATAGAAGCCGAAGGACCAGGGTGCATCCCGGCGCACGATCTCCGTCATGCGGTCGATGACGGCCTGGCGCTCCGGCCCATCCGGCATGTTTTTCATCTCCTCGAACAGACGGTCCAGCTCCGGATTGCTGTAATTGGCCGCATTCTCGCCGCCGTCGATCTTGCGGTTCGGCCCGTAGAGCAGGAAGAAGAAGTTCTCCGGGTCCGGGTAATCCGCGTTCCAGCCCCACATGGACACCGGGCCGGTGCCCTCGCGCATCTTCGGTTGGAAGCGGTTGTAGTCGGTGGCGCGCACGATGAGCTCGACGCCGAGCTTGGCGAACTGCTGGCGCATCCAGTGGAGCCTGGCCTTGCCGTCCGGACCCGCATCCATAGCCTCGTAGTAGATGCTCAAGGGTCGGCCGGTCGCGGGATCGCGGCCGTCGCGATAGCCCGCCTGCGCCAACAGCGCGCGGGCCTCTTCGACGGGCTTGCGCTGCGGGCGCCCGTGCGCCCAATCGAACACATAAGGGTTGATACCCGCCTCGCCTTCACGATGGCCGAATATCCCGGGCGGCAGCGGCCCCTGCCCCTGCACGCCGCGGCCGTTGGCGAAGATCGAGATGAACTCGCCGAAGTCCACGGCAATGCTGATGGCTCGGCGCAGCAGCCGCGCGCGCTCGGAGTCGCCGCCGACAACGTCGTCCTCCATGTTGAAGCCCATGTACCAGATGGAGGTCTGCACAGCGGTGCTGAGCTGAATGCCTTTGGCTTGCATGTCCGCGGTCAGCCCAGCTTCGCCGGCGGCGTCGAACTTGACGGCCTGATCGAAGGCATCCGAGCTGATGCCGGAGGTGTCGTAATAGCCCTGTAGGAACTTGTTCCAATACGGAATGCTCTCCTTCTCCAGACTGTAAACGGCGCGGTCGATGAAGGGGAGCGGCTTACCCGCGTCGTCGAGCAGTCCGGCTTCCCGATCCCCGGGCATGCCCTCCGAGGGATACGCCTCGCCATGGAAGTTTGGATTGCGCGCCAGCACCATGCGCAGGTTGGGGTTGTTCTCGGTGAGCATGAAGGGCCCGGTGCCCACGGGATACCAGTCTAGTGTGATGTTGTTCTCCGCCATACCTGCCTGGTTGGTGAGGGCCTCTGCCTCCCACGGCATGGGCGCGAAAAAGGGCATCGCGAGCCAGTAGACGAACTGGGGATAGCGGCCTTGGATGCGTACCTTGTAGCTGTAGCGGTCGACCACCTCGACGCCTGGAAAGTCGAGCTGGCGCAGGTCGAAGAAGGGCCGCTCGCCGTTGACCGGCTGAGGCGCAGCCTCCTCTAACCGCTTGGAGTAGTCCTTGAAGCCGAGGATGTGCTCTCCCATGAGCCCGGCGATGGGCGAGTGCAGCCAGGGCGCCGCAAGGCGCTTGATCTGGTACACGTAGTCCTCCGCCGTCAGCTCGCGGGTGCCGGCCTCCGGCAGGTCCGAGAGCTTGTTCAGGCGGGCGACCCGCTCCGGGGACAAATCGTGGTAGCGATACGTGCCTTCGGCGTCAATGGCGAAGGCCGGGTGCGGCTGGTAAAGGATGCCGGGCTGGATGCGAATCAAGTATTCCGTCACCGCGATTCGGCTCGGGTCCGCGCCTGGCGGCAGCAGGTTGCCCTCGGCATCCAAGTGAGTGGGCTCGGGCACCGCCTCGGCGGTCAGCGGCACCAGGGTGTAGGGGCGCTTCAGAAAGTGGTATTGGAGCGGCGGCTCGTAGATCTGGGCGATGAACGAGTATTCGTTTGAGCTGTAGGAGCGCACCGGGTCCAGGTGCTTCGGGCGCTCAGTGAAGGCGCCGTACAGGATGTTCTCACCGGCCTGGTGCTCCGGGTATGGGTTGTTCCATGGTGGCTCGCCGCAGCCTCCGAGCAACAGTGCCGCCGCCATCACCAAACCCAGGAGCGCCGCCATTTTGGCGCTGCGGTCCTGCGATGCCGGCGCACCTGCTTTCGCCATCGGCAGGCTTTCGGTAATGTGGCTGGGCTGCGGGCGCAGGATGATGCGCGCCGCCCGACTCATGACTTCAACACTGACTGACACCGGCAGACCACGGAGACCATCTGATGGGGTTTTTGACCGACAAGCGTTTTCTCATCACCGGCGTCGCGAGCAACCGCTCCATCGCCTGGGGCGTCGCACAGGCCATGCACCGCGAGGGCGCCAGGCTGGCCTTCACCTACCAGGGCGAAAAGCTCAGAAGCCGAGTGGAAGATCTGGCCGGCTCCGTGGATTCCAACATTGCGATCCCGCTGGATGTGAGCAGCGATGAGCAGATCAACGCCTGTTTCGAGACCTTAGCCGGCCACTGGGATGGCCTCGACGGCATCGTGCATGCCATCGCCTTCGCACCCAAAGAGGAGCTGGAGGGGAACTACGTGGACGCGCTGACCCGGCAAGGCTTCGCGACGGCGCACGATATCAGTTCCTACAGCTTCGGCGCACTGGCCAAGGCCGGACGTCAGCTCATGGCCCGGCGCAACGGGGCCCTGGTGACCATGAGCTACCTCGGCGCTGTCCGGGCAGTGCCGAACTACAATGTCATGGGTATCGCCAAGGCGAGCCTGGAGGCCAATGTGCGCTACCTGGCAGCGGCACTCGGTCCCGAAGGCACCCGCGTAAATGCCGTCTCCGCGGGCCCCATCCGGACGCTGGCGGCGGCGGGCATTGCGGACTTCCGCAGCATGCTGAAACAAGTGGAAGAACGGACCCCGCTGCGGCGTAATGTCACCATCGAAGAGGTCGGTAACGCAGCGGCCTTCCTCTGCTCCGACCTCGCCTCGGGCATCACCGGCGATGTGCTCTACGTAGACACCGGCTACCACATTCTCGGGCTCGGCTGACCGGCTCGGCTCGCGCCCCGCCCCGCCGGCCGCTGTTAGGCGACCGCCGGGCGCTCCTGCAACCCCCTTAGGGCGTATCGCCGCCGAGGGGCTCGCGCTCGATATCGGCCCTAGCGACCAGATCGTCCACCACCTGTTCAAATCCGTGCTCGGCGCGGATCTGGGTCAGCAGACGGCGCTCGGCATCACGGGCGCCTGGCTCCATGTCGTCCGCACTGCCGTCCTCCACAGCGCGCACCGCGACGACCACCGCATCGCCGTTCGGTTGCTCACCTGCGGCGTACGTCGTACCCGCGTCGGCCGGCCGTGGTGCGGCAAACGCCAGCTCGAGCACCTTGGGCGGCACGCCCGCTTCGTTGCGGGACACCAGCCCGGGCTCCTGAATTGTTGTCCCTGCGCCGTCGCCCGCATCCGCGGCGTCTTCATCGTCCGTTGCTGCCGGGGCGATCGAGGCTAGATCGGAACCATCGCGCAGGCGTGCCACCATGGATTCCGCCTCCGCGAGGGCGGCCTTGGAGGCCTGATCCGCCTCGAGTGCGGCGGTGATCTCCTCCCGCACCTCGGCCAACGGGCGGAGAGCCGCAGGCTCATGCTCGGTGACACGCAAGACGATTGCGCGCATGCGATCCCGATCCGGCTCGATCAACTCGCTGTTGTTACCACGCACCAGGACATCCTCGCCGAAGGCTGCGGTCATGACCTTGGGACTGCCGAGGATGCCCTCGCCGCCGCCGCGCTCGATCCAGTCGCTGGTCTGCATCTCGAGATCGAGCGCCTCGGCCGCCGGGATGAGGCTGTCCGGCGATTCGTAGGTCAGATTCGCGAGCTGCTCGGCGATCTCGAAGTAGGCGGCTTCCGCATCGCCGCGGCCCAACTCGCGCACGAGCTCTTCGCGGACCTCATCGAATGGTTTGGGCTCGCCGCCCTCCACCGACGTCACCTCGATAAGGTGATAGCCGAAGCGCGAGCGCACGGGGTCACTGACGACGCCCGGGGCGAGCGCGAACGCCGCCTGCTCGAAGGCCGGGTCCATGATGCCGCGGGACACCATACCCAGATCCCCGCCCGCATCGGCGCTGCCCGGATCCTCGGAATGCTCGGCGGCGACGGCAGCAAAGTCAGCGCCCGCAGCGATTTCGACCTTCAGGGCCGCAGCGCGCTCCTTCACGGCCTCCGCCTCAGCACCGTCCGCATCCGCCGGCACCGTCAGCAGGATATGACGAAGGGCACGCTGCTCCGGCGTGGTGAACTCATCGATGCGCTGCTCGTATGCTGCGCGCAGATCCGTCTCGCTGACGTCAGCGGAGCCGAGTGCATCGGCGTCGAGCACGATGTAGGACAACTTGATGCGCTCCGGTGACTCGAAACGCTCCGGATTGGCCTGGTAATAGGCCTCGATCTCCGCGTCCGTCGGCGGCGCTTCCGGCAGGAAGCCGGCCTGCGGGAGCACAAGATACGCAATATCGCGCCGCTGACGCAGCAGGCGGATGGCCGAAGCCAGCTCAGCATCAGTCGTGAAGCCCGATGCGGTCACCGCACGGGCCAGCTGCGTCGAGAGCAAGCCTTGGCGAAGCTGCTCCTCATAAGCCGCAGGGGTCAGGCCCTGGAGACGCAGCACGCGCTCGTAAGTCGCCTTGTCGAAAATGCCGTCACTTTGAAATGCCGGCTCCGCCAGGATCGCGGCCCGCACCGCCTGATCCGATACCCGCAGGCCCATATCGTAAGAGGCCTCTAGCAGCACCGCGTCGCGGATCATCCGCTCACGTATCTGCTCGCGCAGCTCCGCGGCCGCGAACAGATCGGGGTCATAGGCCGCACCCAATCGCTCGCGCAACTGCATCCGCGCGCGCTGCACGTTGCGGTCGAGCTGGCGCTCCGTGATCTTGGCACCATCCACCTTCGCAACCACGGGCGCGCTGCCCACGCCCAGGTAGGACTGAATGCCCCACAGCGCAAAAGGGATGCTGATGAGGATGACGATGGCCCAGGCAACCCAACCTTGAGCCCGTTCTTTGATCGCCTGCAACATGGTTCAGACCTGGTCTGCTGTTCGATCCGGAAGTTCCCAATCGCTCCCGATAAAGGAGGCACAAAAAAGGCGCGCCCCGGAGAAGCGGGGCGCGCCTTGATCAAGGTTGGCGGAGTGGACGGGACTCGAACCCGCGACCCCCGGCGTGACAGGCCGGTATTCTAACCAACTGAACTACCACTCCGTAGAAATCTCGCTTGGCCGTCCTCGGCTGGGCACGGACCGGCCCTGGTGCGGCCAGCTCATGACCAGCGAGTGCCCACTGACGACGAGCCGCTCGCGGTTGCTCCGCGTGCATCGCAGTCAGGAAACTCGAGGTACTGCTCGACACCCCCACTGCTGACCGGTAACGCCGGCCAGAGCGAGCACGGCTCGGACGAGCTATGCTCCGCGGCTCGGCGCTGTTGACACAAAAGACTCGAGGTCTATGCCGCCAGCGTGCGTTGACAAGTGACTGGTCTCTCGCTGCCTGTCGGGCGCTGGCTCTGCGGGTGCAGCCTCAAGCACGCTGCCTGGTGGGTGCTGCAGGGCTCGAACCTGCGACCCTCGCCTTGTAAGGGCGATGCTCTAGCCAACTGAGCTAAGCACCCGCTGCATCACCCAACGAAGCCCGTTATTGTACTGCATCCTTGAGGGCTTTGCCAGCCTTAAACGAGGGCGTCTTCGAGGCTGCGATCTCGATGGTCGCGCCGGTCTGCGGGTTGCGGCCGGTTCGGGCGGCACGCTCCTTTACCATGAAGGTCCCGAACCCGATGATGGAAACGCTGTCACCGCCTTTCAGGGCAACGGCAATTGAGTCCGTCAGTGCGTCGAGCGCCCGGCCTGCGGCGGACTTCGAGATGTCTGCCCCTTCCGCCATGGCGTCGATAAGATCCGATTTGTTCATTCTCCCCCCGATGTCTCGCAAGACCGTGGAAACCGCGCGTTCAGATGAAGCGTGAAGGCAGTGGCAGGCGGTAGCGCCGACCCAGCCTGCAGCGCATGTTGTCGAGTGCACGCAAGGCTGTCAAGCGAATCGACAAGGTCAATTGAGGGTCTTTGTCGGGGCGTTGCGGACCCTTGGGCCATGAGCGCGCTGTTTCAGCCCTGTGCCGTCGCAATCCGTCCAACCAGGGCCGATATTCCAGCGGCGCGCGGCGCGCGGCGTGCGGCGCATCCACCGGACAGCGGTTGCTCGAAGCCCGCTGGCCGCGCGAGATATCCCCGGTAGCCAGATGGGCAGCGATCACCGGGGATGTCGCGCGAACCAGTATCAGTGGTGCGTGCGCGCGCCGCTCGGCTTCTCTTCCGGCTTCGCTGGTGGCGCCTTCTCAGCTTCGGCATCCGTCGGGGATTGCGCCTCCGTAGCAGGCCGAGGATGCTCCGTCAGGGCGACATCCAGCACCTCGTCGATCCAGCGCACGCCGCGGATGTCGAGGCTTTGCTTGATGTTTTTCGGGATCTCGACAAGATCCCGCTCGTTCTCATGCGGGATCAGCACCGTTTCGATGCCGCCGCGATGCGCGGCCAACAGCTTTTCCTTGAGCCCGCCGATGGGCAGAACCTCGCCTCTGAGCGTAATCTCGCCGGTCATGGCGACACTGGAGCGCACCGGTATCTGGGTCAAAGCTGAGACCAGCGCCGTACACATAGCGACACCGGCGCTGGGACCGTCCTTAGGCGTCGCGCCTTCAGGCACGTGGATGTGCAGGTCGTTCTTCTGGTGGAAATCGGGGTCGATACCGAGCGCCGCTGCACGGCTGCGTACCACGGTGAGCGCCGCCTGGATGGACTCTTGCATGACGTCGCCGAGCTGACCCGTGTAGGTGAACTTGCCCTTGCCCGGCACCAGCGCAGACTCGATACGCAGCAGCTCGCCGCCCACCTCAGTCCAGGCGAGACCCGTGACCTGCCCGATCTGATCATGCTCATCGGCGCGTCCAAAGCGGAAGCGGCGCACACCAAGGTACTTGTCCAGTGACTTGGGTGTCACGACGACGGACGCGTCCGACTTCTTCTTGAGTAGGACCTCTTTGACTACCTTGCGGCAGATCTTGGAGCACTCGCGCTCCAGGTTGCGTACACCCGCCTCGCGAGTGTAGTAGCGGATCACGTCGCGCAGGGCCGACTCACGAATGGTGAGCTCGTCCTTCTTCAGCCCGTTGTTCTTCATCTGCTTTGGGATGAGGTAGCGCTGGGCGATGTTGACTTTTTCATCCTCGGTGTATCCGGCAAGCCGGATCACCTCCATCCGGTCCAGCAGGGCCGGGGGGATGTTCAGGGTGTTGGCCGTGCCGACGAACATCACCTCCGATAGGTCAAAGTCGACCTCCAGATAATGGTCGTTGAAGGTGTGGTTCTGCTCCGGATCCAGGACCTCCAGCAGCGCCGACGCCGGATCGCCGCGGAAGTCCATGGCCATCTTGTCGATCTCGTCCAGCAGGAAAAAGGCGTTGCGCGACCCCGCTTTGGCGAGATTCTGGATGATCTTGCCCGGCAGCGCGCCAATGTACGTGCGCCGGTGGCCGCGGATTTCGGCCTCGTCACGCACGCCACCGAGGGACATTCGTACGAACTTGCGGTTGGTCGCCCGGGCGATGGACTGGCCGAGCGAGGTCTTGCCGACCCCAGGCGGACCCACCAGGCACAGGATGGGACCCTTCAGCTTCTTCACCCGCTGCTGCACGGCCAGATATTCGAGGATGCGCTCTTTCACCTTCTCCAGCCCGTAGTGATCGGCATCCAGCACCTTCTGCGCAACGCGGATGTCATTTCGGATGCGGGTGCGCTTCTTCCAGGGCACCGAGACCAGGGTATCGATGTAGTTGCGCACCACTGTCGCCTCGGCAGACATGGGCGACATGAGCTTAAGCTTGTTGAGCTCGGCGGTGGCTTTGTCCTTGACCTCCTTCGGCATGCCCGCTTCCTCGATACGCTTGCCGAGATCTTCCAGCTCGTTGGGGGCATCCTCCAGCTCACCCAGCTCCTTCTGGATGGCCTTCATCTGCTCGTTCAGATAGTACTCGCGCTGATTCTTCTCCATCTGGCGCTTCACGCGCCCGCGGATGCGCTTTTCCATCTGCAGGATATCGTTCTCGGCCTCCATCAGGCCCATCAGATGCTCGAGGCGCTCCTGCACGTTAACCATTTCAAGCACGTGCTGCTTCTCCTCGAGCTTCAGCGACATGTGCGCGGCCATGGTATCTGCGAGGCGGCCCGCTTCGTCGATGCTCGACAGCGACGTCAGCACCTCCGGCGGTACCTTTTTGTTGAGCTTGACGTACTGGTCGAACAGGGTCACTGCCGAGCGCATCAGCACTTCCTGTTCACGCTCATCGGCCTCGAGCTGATCCGCAAGCGGGCTGACCACCGCTGAGAAGGCACCTTCGGTCGTCACGAAGCGCTTCGCCTTGGCGCGACGATGACCTTCCACTAGGACCTTTACGGTACCGTCGGGGAGCTTCAGCAGTTGCAGTACGTTCGCCAGGGTGCCGATGGCGTGCAGGTCGCTCACCGCCGGGTCGTCGACGTCGGCGTTCTTCTGCGCGATCAGCAGGATCTGCTTGTCGGTGCCCATGGCGGCATCCAACGCCTTGATGGACTTGTCCCGCCCAACAAACAGCGGGATGACCATGTGGGGATAGACCACGACGTCGCGCAGCGGCAGCACTGGAACGTCCTGTTCGGTGGGGGTGGAATCGTTGTTCTCGAGCACGGTTTCGCCCATGAATCTTTGCTCCGGTTGGCCGCACTGGCTGGCACAACACCGCATCAATGTCGCGGCCTGCACCTAAGGCAGTTGCAGAAATCTTAGATGGAGAGTGAGGTTTGGGCGCATCGGCTGCGGTTCAATCAGCGCCTCGGCTGATGACCCGTCGGTGTGCCCGTGACAACGGCTGCTAGATGTCATGCAAGGCACGTGCCCGGTCGCCGGGAGGCGATCGGCGCGGGGCTGCACCCTGGACGTGATCGAGCTCGCCGACCGCGTCGACCTGCTCGGCCGCCCCGGGCGCCGGGATCGTGGAGAAGAGCGATATGCCGGAGCCCACCGCGATAACGGCGCGCGCGCAGGCGAACGCCGTAACCGGCATCAATCGGATGATGCTGCGCGCTGCTGCTCGACGCCGTCGTAGATGACGAAGGGGGTGTTCTCGCCCGCAATAACGGAGGAGTCCACCACCACCTTGCTGACGCTGTCCAGAGAGGGCAGGTCGTACATGATGTCCAGCAAGACCTGCTCCATGATGGTGCGCAGACCTCGGGCGCCGGTCTTCCGCTCCATGGCTTTGACCGCAATGGCCCTCAGCGCATCCTCGCGCAGCTCCAGCTCGCAGCCTTCCATGGAGAACAAGCGGCCATACTGCTTGTACAGCGCATGCTTGGGCTCGGTGAGGATGCGAACCAGCGCCTCCTCGTCCAGCTCGTCCAGCGTCGCCATCACCGGCAGGCGGCCGACGAATTCCGGAATCAAGCCGTAACGGATCAGATCCTCCGGCTCCACGCCGCAGAGGAGCTCGCCGATCTTCTTGCTGTCGTCCTTGGAATGCACTTCGGCGGAGAAGCCGATACCGCCTTTGCGGGAGCGCCGCTCGATGATCTTGTCGAGACCTGCGAAAGCACCACCGACGATGAAGAGGATGTTGGACGTGTCGACTTGCAGGAACTCCTGCTGCGGGTGCTTGCGGCCACCCTGTGGTGGCACGGACGCGACGGTGCCCTCGATGAGCTTCAGCAGCGCCTGCTGCACGCCCTCCCCCGACACATCGCGGGTGATGGATGGGTTGTCCGCCTTGCGCGAGATCTTATCGATCTCGTCGATGTAGACGATGCCCGTTTGCGCCTTCTCGACGTCGTAGTCGCATTTTTGCAGCAGCTTCTGAATGATGTTCTCGACATCCTCGCCGACGTAGCCGGCCTCGGTGAGGGTCGTGGCGTCAGCAATGGTGAAGGGGACGTTCAGGAGCCGCGCCAGGGTTTCGGCGAGGAGGGTCTTGCCGGAGCCCGTGGGGCCGATCAGGAGGATGTTGCTCTTGGAGATCTCGATGTCTTCCTTGGCATCGGCGGCCTCCAGGCGCTTGTAATGGTTGTAGACCGCGACCGACAGCACCTTTTTGGCCTGCTCCTGGCCAATGACGAACTGATCCAGACTCTCTTTGATCTCCCGCGGCTTGGGCAGGCGGCTGGTCGCCTCGCCCATGCCCTCCTGCATTTCCTCACGAATGATATCGTTACAGAGCTCGACGCATTCATCGCAGATGAACACCGAGGGGCCGGCGATCAGTTTGCGTACCTCGTGCTGGCTCTTGCCGCAAAATGAACAGTATAGGAGCTTCCCTTCATCGTGCTTTCCGTGTGTGTTTCCGCTCATAAGTCGCGAGGTCTCCGCGGGACGGTCCGGCTGGCGGGAGGGGGCGCGCTGGCCTCCCTAGTGGGTTTTATCATAACGATTCACGGCGATATCGCAAGCCGACGGGCGGCGGCGCCGAGCCACGCTGAATGCATGCCGCAGGCCTTGCAGCGGCCACCCCTGGGTCGTTGCGGCCGCGCCCTCAGGCCGGCGCCGGCACGCTGCGCTCGTCGAGCACACGGTCGATCAGACCGTACTCCACGGCGGCCTCCCCGCCCATGAATCGATCGCGCTCTGTGTCCTCGGCGATCTTCTCCAGCGGCTGGCCGGTATGGCGGGCCAAGATGTGGTTCAGCTGGTCACGGATATGCAGGATCTCGCGGGATGTCGATGTCCGTGGCCTGGC
>NZ_JAIFKJ010000093.1:795-6376 GCF_019695415.1 Thiohalocapsa sp. | reverse complement strand
TTCTCGATGGGCTGACCCGTGTGCTCGGCCAGGATCTGGTTGAGGTGCTCGCGGATCCGCAGGATCTCCCGGGCGTGGATGTCGATGTCCGTGGCCTGGCCTTGGAACCCGCCCAGCGGCTGGTGAATCATCATCCTCGAGTGCGGCAGACAGAAACGCTTACCCGCGGCTCCACCCGCCAGCAGCAACGCCCCCATGCTCGCCGCCTGGCCGATGCACATGGTGCTGACCTCCGGGCGGATGAAGCGCATGGTGTCGTAGATGGCCAGGCCAGCCGTCACGGAGCCGCCGGGCGAGTTGATGTAGAAGTGGATGTCCTTGTCGGGATTCTCGGACTCCAAAAAGAGCAGCTGCGCGACCACGAGGTTGGCCACGTGGTCCTCCACCGGACCCACCAGAAAGACGACCCGCTCTTTGAGGAGCCGGGAGAAGATATCGAAGGAGCGCTCACCGCGGGCGGTCTGCTCGATGACCATCGGGATCAGGCCTAAGGCCTGCGGCGACGGCGGACGCTGGTCAAAAGTGTCGGTCATGGTTGTCTGGCCTCGATGACGGGCGACGGGCTCAATCGGGTCACGCATAGCGGGGCTTGCGGCCACCACCCAGAAAACTGCTTGCCCCAGCGGACATGGGGTTCCGGCAAGGCTCTCGCAACGAACACCGTCGCGATGTCCGTTAGGCCACTCCTCCACGCAACAGGCTCGGCGCCGTGGGTGCCGCGGCGCCGATCTGGCTTGGCGATGCAAGGAGCACAGACCTATCGGGCTTCAGCGGCTGGCGTCGCCGCTTTCGGTCAGCGCAGCGAAGGTGCTGGCCTCGTCTTCGACGCTTGCGGTGGCAAGCATACGCTCCACCACCAGCTCCTCCAGAGCAAGCGCCTCCACAGAGGAGAGCCTCTGCGGATCGGCATAGTAGTAGTTGATGACATCCTCCGGGCGTTCGTAGGTGGCGGCCAGCTCTTCTACCAAGGCACGCACCCGCTCGGGGCTCGGCCGCAGGTCGTGCTGCTTCACCACCTCGGCAATCACCAAACCGAGCTTGACGCGACGCTCGGCGGACTCGGCAAAGAGCTCGTCCGGCAGATCCACGTTGCCGCCGCCGACGCTGTCCAGAGTCTGCTGCTTGAGCGCCCCGATCTCCTCGCTTACCAACACCGCCGGCAACACCAAGGGGTTGGCCTCTAACAAGGCATCCATCACTTGGCTCTTGACCTTGGCCTCGATGCGCTGGCGCAGCTCCCGCTCCATGTTGCTGCGCACATCGGCTCGGAAGCTCTCCAGAACCCCGTCGTCGACGCCGAAGGCCGCCATGAAGTCCGCATCGACGTCCGGCAGCTGCGGTGCCGCAACGGCCTCGACGCTCACCTGGAACTGCGCCGCGCGGCCCGCAAGGTCTTTGTTGTGATAGTCCTCAGGAAAGGTGACGTCGACCGTGCGCTCCTCGCCGGCGGCGGCACCTTCGAGCTGGGACTCGAAGCCGGGGATGAAGCTGCCGCTGCCCAGCACCAGCTGACGGTGCTCGCCGCTGCCACCCTCGAAGGGCTCGCCATCGATGCTGCCCACAAAGGACAGGGTCACGCGGTCACCGTCCTGGGCGGCGCGGTCCACGTCCGCGAAGGTGCGGCGCTGCTCGCGCAGGCGCTCGATCATGCGGTCGACGTCGGCGTCCGTCACTTCGGCGACAGGCCGCGCGATGCGCTCGCCCGAGAGGTCTTTCAGCTCGATTTCGGGCAGCACCTCGAACTTTGCCGTGTAGGCGTAGCGGCGGCCGGCGATGTCGATATCAGGCTCGATCTGCGGCCGTCCCGCCGGACGCAGCTCCTGCTCGGCGACGGCCTGGGAGAAGGAGGTCTGCACCATCTCACCCAACACTTCGCCGCGCACGCTCTCGCCGAAGCGCTGCCGCAGGACCCGCATGGGCACCTTTCCCGGCCGGAAGCCGGGAAGCCGCGCCTGCCGGGCCACATCCCGCAGCTTTCGGTCGACCTGTTGCTCGACATCGTCGGCGGGCAATTCTACGGTCATGCGGCGGGCGAGCCCCTCGCCGTCCTCCACGGTCACTTGCATGGTCCAGCGCTCCTGAATGCTTGCTGCGGCGTATCAGAAAAACGCGTCAGTATAAGCTTTGGAGACGATCCACTCCAAGCACCGGCGATCGCGTTGCGACCGCTCCGCGGCCTTTTGCCCCCGCTTCGGCGCGCACAGCTCGGACCAAGCCCTTGCGCATGCTGCGCCTGGGGCGGCAGCATCTCCCCGTAGAGCCGGCCCTATCCGGCGTGCTTGCAGCCTCGAGACAGTGTTTATGGCCCGCCCCACACGCGCCCGCGTCGACCTCGCCGCGATTCGACACAATTACCGGTATGCCAAGGCGCAGGCGCCTGGGGCCAGGGCGCTGGCCGTAGTGAAAGCCGACGCTTATGGCCACGGCGCCGTTGCCGTTGCACGAACACTGGCGGCGGAGGCGGATGCCTTCGCAGTGGCTTGCACGGAGGAGGCCCTGGAACTGCGTGAGGCCGGCATCAGCAACCCCATCGTGCTGCTGGAAGGCATCTTCGAGCCGATGGAATTGCAGGCACTGGACCGAGCCGAGCTCACGCCAGTGGTCCACCAGGCCGAGCAGCTGGACTGGCTCTGCGAGGCGCGCGCGAGCAAGCCCTTTCCGGTCTGGCTCAAGATGGATACGGGCATGCATCGGCTGGGGTTCACCCCCCCGGACTTCGCGGCCGCGTACGCTCGACTCAAAGCCTGCGCGCACGTGAGCGAAGTGGTGTTGATGACACATCTCGCTTGCGCAGACGAGCCGGAGCACCCGGCCACCCAAGCGCAGCTCGCTTGCTTCTCGGCGCATGCCGGCGGCCTGCCCGGCGCCCGCAGCATCGCCAATTCGGCTGCCGTGCTGGCCTGCCCCGCTGCCCACGGCGACTGGCTGCGTCCCGGTATCATGCTCTATGGCGCTACACCCTTCGGCGAGCAGCACCCATCGGCCCGTGCGCTGCGACCTACCATGCACCTGGAATCAGAGCTCATCAGCGTGCGAGGGCTCGCCCCCGGCGAGGCCATCGGCTATGGCGGGCGATTCGTCTGCACGGCGCCGACACGGGTGGGCGTCGTCGCCGCCGGATATGCGGACGGCTATCCCCGCCACGCAAAAGACGGCACACCGGCAGCCGTCAACGGCAAGCACACCCGCATCATCGGCCGCGTGTCCATGGACATGCTCACCGTGGACCTCACGGCTCAGCCGCAGGCGCAGCCAGGCGATCCCGTACAGCTCTGGGGGGACCTGGTGGCCGCCAACGACGTGGCCGCAGCAAGCGATACGATCGCCTACCAGCTGTTCACTGGGCTGTCTCGACGCGTGCCTATCAGCTACTCGGACACGGACTGACTGCGCCGAGCGGCGGTCGCGCTAGTCGGCCGGATCCGCATCTCGGTGCAATCGGCGCTTGGTGCGCTTGAGCCCGATCCAGGCAGCGCCTACCACCAGCGGCAGCGCCAGCATCGCGCCCAGCACGGGGTCGACGGGCAATCCGACCTCAGCGAGCCCCTTCAGCAGGTAACCCACCAGTCCGAGGCCATAGTAGCTGATGGCCACCACCGACAAGCCCTCCACCGTCTCTTGCAAGCGTAACTGCAGGCGCGCACGCCGGTCCATGGAATCGAGCAGGCTGCGGTTCTGCTCTTGCAGGCGTACCTCCACCCGCGCACGCAGCAGTGCCGTCATGCGCGCCGCACGCTCGGCGAGGGTATGCTGTCGCCGCCCGGTGGCCATGCAGGTGTTCACGGCCGGCAGCAGACGCGCCTCCAGGAACTCGGTGAAGGTGGGCAGACCCTGGATGCGCTCCTGGCGCAGCTGCTCGAGGCGTTGCCGCACCACCTCGTGGTAAGCCGCCGTCGCATCGAAGCGTGAGGCCGTACTAGCGGCGACGGACTCGATCTCGGCGGCAACGTCAGTGAGCTCCGCCAGCATGGCCCGCTCCGACAGTGTGTCGCCGGCGCCGCCGGCCTCGGCGCGGCCGCGGCCTGCGCCCCGACCCATGCGCCCGGCCAGTTCGGCGAGGCGCCGCTCCGCATCGCTCAGGATGCCAGCAGCCGAGCGCGCCGCCGGCAGACCGAGCAGCGCCATGGCCCGATAGGTATTGACATCCAGTACACGCTTGACGAGCCGCCCAGCCTGCGTGTCCGTGAGCCCACAGTCCCGCAGCAGGATGCGTCCGAACCCGTCCGCGTGGATACGAAGGTCAGACCAGGCAAGCCCGGCGCCGCCTGCCACGCGGGCACCGATAATCGGATGGCCGCCAAACAGGGTCATGAGGTCGGAAGCGGTGCGCTCGGGCATGTCAGCGGATTCCAGCACCAGGTGCACCGCAGTCACCACCTGGCCCGGCAAAGCCGCAAGCCACCTCGGCGGCAGCGCGGCGAGTGGCGCCTTGGCAAACGGATGGTCCGCTGCTCGGTCCGGTGACAGGGAACGGGTAAAACTGTAAGTGACAAACTCCGTGTGCCGCTCCCAGCGCAGGCGCAGCTCCCCCAGATCCACGAAGTAGTACTGACCCACCTCGGCCGCATCCGGCGTCGCCACGCCGAAGTGCGACAAGAGCCGCAACAAATGGGCGACATTGACGCCGCTGCCGCGCTCTCCGCAGACATAAGCAAGGTGTGCCACCGCCGCGGGGGCACGCACCGCCTCGAAGGTGCGCACATGCAGCTCTTGCGTCACTGCGTGGCGCAGTGGATGGTCCGGGAATGGCAGAGACATGACGTGGTAGGCGCGCAGCGTGTATCAGGTGGCCGACGGACTACCGTGCAGTCGAAGGGCGGGGCGTCCTTGGACGGGACCGACTTCGCACCGTCGCCTCACCCGACCCGTAGTTCGCGACCTACAGGCTATCGCGAGCGAATGACCTTCGCTACCGCGCAGGTTCCGAACGCCGGCCGGCGCGGGCAAGCACCAGCGCCTGGGCACAGGGAACCGCATGGACGGGCACGTGCGCGTCCTGGCGCCCGCACCCGGCCGAAGTAATCGCTAGATTACGCCAAGCGTAACGGCGACCAGGGTCGTGGCCATGAGCAGTGTACAGGCGAGTGCCCGCGCAGTGCCGTCGGCCGCGTTCGCCAGTGTCAACGCTTCGACATGGACTCGGGGAAGCTGCTTTTGACGCCGCATGACTCTGATTCCCTCCTCCACCAGGTGGCATAGCCCAATGGCTTGCCTGAATAGCCACGACCAGCGAGCGCAGGCCGGGGCGGGGATGTTGGGGTGGTTGATCGTCGCGGATGAGGATTCTCAGCGACCAGGCCGCCCGCAAGAGCCCGTATGGGCCCGTCCCTCGGGCGCGCAGTCGCGCGGTGCTATACGGGCTCTTACCCTAAGAATAGTTCATACAATCCCCAAGATTTGGACGAGTGCCAGAACACTGAGGACTTGGTGGGAAAGTGGATCGGCACGGCTTGGTGACCGGGGCGGGACTCGAACCCGCATGGCACAAGCCAAGGGATTTTACGTCCCTGTGTGCTCCCAGTTTAACACCCCCGGCGGCGGCCGGCGAGCGGTTCCAGTATGGGGGGGGCCTCGACGCGGG
>NZ_JAIFKJ010000093.1:0-785 GCF_019695415.1 Thiohalocapsa sp. | reverse complement strand
TTATGGCGTTGCGTTTGCGTGTTGTTTTTGTGTGCAAGCAGAGGGCGGCATACGATGTGCTACGGAGTTCCGTGGGCTCGGAGATTGGTATAAGGGACAGTTGAGAGCCGGCATGCCTGGTACCCCGATGGCTAAAGCGAATGGGAACGGCGATGCGCCGATGCCGAGACGCTCCGGCAGCGAAGCGCGCTCGTCAAGATGAGATGCGACCAGCGACGGATGATCGCGAGGCTGGTGCCCGGGGCGGGACTCGAACCCGCATGGCCGAAGCCGAGGGATTTTAAGTCCCTTGTGTCTACCAGTTTCACCACCCGGGCGGCGGCAGGCGGCGGGTCGCCGCTTGGAGGGTGCTCCGACGCGGTCAGCGGTGCGAAGACCGCCGGCTCGGCGGAAGGGGATTTGGAGGCTGAGGTCGGAATCGAACCGGCGTCCACGGCTTTGCAGGCCGCTGCATAACCACTCTGCCACTCAGCCGAAGCCTGCTAGTGTAATCTGCTGCTCGTACGTTGTCACGCCCAATAGGGCCCGGCCAGGCGACTCGGGGCCGCCAACGCGTCGGCTGCGACCTGACTAAACGCGCATCAGCCTATTGACGCAAGCCCATGCACGACATCATACTGGTGGGTCTTGAATGAAGCGCTGCCTTTCGCCCATCGGTCCTTGCCCGGGGCACACCCTCGCCCATTCGATCGCTGAGGGCGCCGCGCCTCTTCCCCGCCGCGGACGCTAGCGCCCCACCACGCTCCCTGCCGCACCCACGTTGAGGCGACCACCAGCCGCGACAG
>NZ_JAIFKJ010000616.1 GCF_019695415.1 Thiohalocapsa sp. | reverse complement strand
GAGGTCCTCTACGGCACCGTGTGCTTCCGGCAGCCGTGCGTGATTCAGGAGTAGTGAAGCGAGACGATGTACGATAGGGAAACAATCAGCTGATAAATTGTTTTAATTGATGACTTAGATTTTTCTGCGGGACACGAGGATTTGTTTCCTCTACAACGTCGCGCATGAAGACGACGTCATCGACCAAGCGCTACAGCGGGCGGGAGTTTCTGGCCGAAGAGATTGCCCAGATTCGCCGTCTCGTTCAGATCGAGCCCGGCATCAGCCGCCAGCAGTTGTCCTATCGGGTGTGCGAGGCCTTTGACTGGCGCAAGCCCGACGGCAGCCTGAAGGACATGAGCTGCCGGGTGGCGCTGTTGCGCATGCACCGTGAAGGGCTGCTCGAGCTGCCGGCGCCCCGCCACAAGGTCAACCCTTGCCGGTCGTTCGCCCGGCGCACGCCGCAGGCAGAACCTGAGCCAAGGCTGGAGGCGGCGGTGCATGAGCTTCGCGATCTACGCCTTGCGGTGGTGGAGCGGGCGGGCAGTGCGCTGTGGAACGAATACATCGACCGCTACCACTATCTCGGCTATAAGCCGTTGCCTGGGGCGCAGCTGCGCTATTTCGCGCTGGCGGGGGAACGGATCCTGGGCCTGCTCGGCTTCGGTGCGGCGGCCTGGAAGAGCGGACCACGGGATGAATGGATTGGCTGGAGCCGGGCGCAGCGCCACCGCAACCTCGGCGGCGTGATCAACAACGCTCGGTTTCTGATCCTGCCCTGGGTTCGCGTCTCTTCGCTGGCCAGTAAGCTGTTGGCGATGGCTGCCCGCTCGCTGCCGGCGCACTGGGAAGGGCGGTACGGCTACCGCCCGGTGTTGCTGGAGACCTTCGTGGAGGCAGCGCGTTTTACCGGGACCTGCTACCGGGCGGCGAACTGGACCTGCGTGGGCCAGACGCAGGGCCGGGGGAAGCTGGGAGATCATCGTCTCGGCCAGGTACCGATCAAGACGGTGTGGGTGTATCCGCTGGCGAAGGACTTCCGGGTACGGCTGTGGCAATGACCGATCCGCAGCCCATGGAGATCGAGGCCGCGGAGGTCGAGCGGCTGATCGAGCAGGCGCAACACGGGCGGCTCGATCCCGCCGCGCAGAAGCGGATCGTGCCCCTGTTGCAGACGCTGCTGTGGCTTGAGCACACCTTGCTGGAGACGCGCATCAGCCTGGCGAAGCTGAGAAAGCTCCTCTTCGGCAAGCGCACCGAGAAGACGACGCGAAAACCCTCACAGCCGCCCGACGGGCCGGCGGGTTCGAGCGAGAACGCGGAAGGCCAATCCGATCCCCCAAGTGATCCCGAACCCCCTGCCGGGGACGCCGCCGCTGGGGAGGACGGGAGTCAATCGGAGGGCGCAAGCGATACAGAAACGGGCTCGGGCGAGCAAACGGGTGTTGGTAGCGATGGGCAAAAGCCGACACCGCGACCAGGTCATGGTCGCCTCGGAGCGGCGGATTATCCAGGGGCCGAGCGGATCTTTTGCCCCCATGATCGCTACCAGGCGGGCGATCGCTGCCCCGAATGCACGCGCGGGCGGCTCTACCGCTCACGCTCCCTGGTGCGCCTGCGTTTCCGAGGCCTTCCGCTGGCGCAGGTCATGCGCTATGAATTGGAGCAGCTGCGCTGCGGGGCGTGCGGCGCCTTGTTGGTGGCCCACATGCCACCCGAGGCGGGTCAGGAAACCTACGATGTAAGCCTGAAGGTCCATCTGGCCGTGGCCCATTATCATCTGGGCCTGCCGCTCAAACGCATCGAGTCCTTTCAGCAGCTGGTGGGTATGCCGTTGCCCGATGCCACCCAATGGGAGTTGGTCGAGCAGGTCGCCGATAGCGCCTATCCGCCCTTTGAATACCTCAAGCGTTTCGGCGCCCAACAGCCGCGGGTCTACCAGGACGACACCGGCACGCGCATCCTGTCGCTGATCGCCGAAAACCAGGCCGACCCGCCGCCGGCGCGCAAGGGGATGTACACCACGGTCCTGCGCTTCGAGGGGGAGCAATCGATCTGTCTGTACTTCACCGGGCGCCGGCACGCGGGCGAGAATCTCGACGGTCTCCTGGCCGATCGCGACCCGCGTCTCCCGCCCATCCAATGGATGTCCGATGGCCTGGCAGCCAATACCCCCAAGGAGCACAAGGACCAGGCGGTGGACTTGAGCTGCTTGGTCCATGGGCGCCGGCAGTTTGTTGATATCGAGGCCTTCTTTCCCGGCGAATGCGCGCGGGTCATCGATGCCATCGCCACGATCTACAAGCACGAGGCCCATTGTAAGGACCAGCAGCTCACACCGGCGCAACGCCTCGCCTATCACCAGGAGCACAGCCGCGAAGTGATGGAGGCGCTCAAGACCTGGATGGAGCAACGGCTCGAAGAGCGGCTGGTGGAGCCCAACAGTCGCCTGGGCGGGGCCTTCGAGTATCTGCTCAAGCGCTGGGCCGCCCTGACCCGGTTCCTGCACATTGCGGGGGCACCGCTGGACAACAATGCCGCCGAACGGGCGCTCAAGATCATCCTGCGGTACCGCAAAAACAGTCTGTTCTACAAGAACGAGCACGGCGCCCATGTCGGCGATGTCCTCACCAGCCTGATCGAGACCTGCCGGCTCAACGGGATCAACCCCCTGGACTACCTCCGCGCCCTGATGGAGAACCGCTCGGCGGTGTTCGCCGACCCCGCGGCCTGGCTGCCCTGGAACTACCGCGCGGCCCGCCAACCACTCGAGCGACACCTCCCCTTAAGCCACCCGCCGCCAGTCCTCGGCCATCCGGGCCTGCTCGGGGTTGCCGTTCCATAGGAGGATCTGCAGCTCCCGTGCCGAGAGCCGATGGCCGACATGCGCTGTCGACGGCCACCAGGCCAGGCGTCCCTGGGAGAGGCGTTTCTGGCACAGCCAGAACCCCTGACCGTCGTAACATAATAATTTCAGGGACGTTCCCCGGCGGTTGCGGAAGACAAACAGGGCGCCGCTCATGGGGTCCTCGCCGAGCCTTTGCCGGCACAGGGCGGCCAGCCCATCGATCCCACGGCGGAAGTCCGCCGGCTCGCGGGCCAGAAAGACACGGCTTTGCGGGGTCAGCTGCAGCATGATCAGACCCCCAGGAAACGCTCGACCAATGCCAGCAGCTCCCCACGATGGCTCGGCCGGATCCGCAGGCGCAGTCCATCCGGGCGTTCCAGCTCCAGCCAGGCCGCGGTGGCCTCCGCCCCAGCGGCCTGCTCGAGGAGCGCGGTGTCGATCTCCACAAAGGCGCTCGCCTCGGCAGGACCCGGTCGTGGTTGCGCTGCCGCCATCCGCCGGCGGCGGTTCTCCAGCTCGGTGTAGCTCAGACGCAGCGTCCGACTGACCCGCGAGATCCCGTAGGTTCCCACCAGGACCAGCGCCTCCTCCCAGATCCGCTGCGGGATTCGCTCCCCCCGCTTCTTGCCGCTTCGCCATTGCTCGACATGCCTGGAAACCTCTTCCAGGGTCCGTTTGCTGTCTGTCGCTGCGTTCATGCTGCCTCCGGTGGTCGCTTTGCCATGGAGGCGCACTACATCACCCCGCTGTCAACGGGTCACGCACGTTTGCCGGAACTACACGGTGTTTGCGAGCCGGGGGGTTTCCGTTGGCGAGCCGCTACAGATAGGGATCTCGCGCAAAGGCGCTAAGCCGAAGTTCCCCTCATAGCCACGCGCCAAAATGGGTGCAACCTGCTGTTTTTCGTTAAAAACTTGATCGTTGACCTGCGTCAGTATGTTCCCATGTAAATGACGGATAATTGGCTTGCAATATTGGCGTAATGTGCTATACATGTTCCCATGTATATCGAGGTCGTCCCGAATCGAAACTCGCGCCCCGCCATTTTGCTGCGTGAGGGTTGGCGCGAGGGCAAGAAGGTTTGCAAGCGCACGCTGGCGAATCTCACCGACTGGCCAGCACAGAAAGTGGCCGCGTTGCGCCGGGTGCTCAAGGACGAACCGCTGGTCTCACCGGAGGAGGCGTTCGCGATTGAGCGTTCCTGGCCCCATGGTCACGTGGAAGCGGTGCTGGAGACGATCCGGCATATCGGGCTGGACAAATTGATCGGTGCCAAGCGTACCCGTGAACGCGATTTGGTGCTGGCGATGATTGTGGAGCGATTGATCACACCCTGCTCGAAGCTGGCGACCCGCCGGATGTGGCACAGAACGACGCAGGCGCACTTGCTTGGGGGGGGGGTTGCCGACGAAGG
>NZ_JAIFKJ010000356.1:963-4208 GCF_019695415.1 Thiohalocapsa sp. | reverse complement strand
CGCCATCGGTTGCGCTCAGCGCGCGGACTTCGACGGCCGCTTCGCCGCGGAGCTGGGCTTCCTGGCGGATGCGCGCCGGCTTGCTCAGCGCATGAGCCGGCCCGCGCGCTGCGCCCCCGCGGCCGTGGACATGGCCATCGCCGAGCGCGAGCGTGAGGCTGAGGAGCACCTGGCCGACCTCCTCGCCGCCAAGTGGAAGCTCGACTCGGCCACGGCCAGTGAGCTGCGCCAGCTCGTGGAGCGCCTCGCCGCGGAGGACCGCCGTCGCTTCGGCTCTGCGCCGGCGCGTACGCTCATCCTTTGCCTGGAGCAGGCGCTCTCCGAGAACCGCAGCGACTACTACCGTCTGCGCTTCGGGCGCTGGCTGTTCAGCCTGGTGACGCCCGGTCGGCGCCGGCGGCTGCTGGAGCCGCTGCCCTTCCAGTCGCTGCTCAAGGCGCTGCGCGCCATGGAGACCGCCCGTGCCCGACTGGAGGAGATGCCCTGGCCCATCACGGACCTGGAGCGCTTCGCCCGCGTGCTGGAGAAGCTGACCTATCGGGTGAATGCGCGGGTCGACGAGCAGATCATGCCGCGCGTGAAGCAAGCCATGCGCAAGGCGGACTTCGTGCCGCGCGACCACCGGGAGAACATCGCCGCACAGAAAATGGAGCTGGAGCTGCTGGACGTCATCAAGCAGCGCCGGCATCTCAAGTTCACGGACGTGCGCGACATCGTTGCCCGCAACATCCTGCGCCTGCCGGACCCGACGCTGTCGGAGTTCTTTCGCGGGGACCGCCTTGCGCGGTTCGACCGCACGGCCGCAGACGCGCTGCCCGGGGTGTATCGGCCGGGAGAGATCTACATCAAGGGTCTGCAGCAGCTGAGCGCACCGCTTTTCGGCACAGGCCCGGGCCGCGTCGTCTCGCGCTACGTATTGGTGCCTTTCGGCGTGGCCTATCTGGTGCTGAAGAGCATCGATCTGCTGCTGGAGCTGCTGCCGCAGGACGAAAAGCTTGTTCAGCTCGCCACCTTCACGGACGTGATGCTGCTGGGCGGGCTCGTGAACATTGTCATGCACACGGGCATTGGCCGGCACATCGCACTCTCCCTGTGGCGCGGTCTGGTGGCCTTGCTGCGCTTCGTCTTCTACGACGGCCTGAGCCGGCTCATGCGCTGGCCACCCATGGCGGAGCTGCTCAGCACCGGCATCGTCCGCGGTCTCGGACGCAATGTCGTGCAGCCGCTGCTGATCGGCACCCTGCCGCTGGCGCCCATCATTCTCCTTGCAGTGTTCGTGGAGGAGGTGCCCATCGAGCCCGGACTCTGGCTCGCCGGGCTTGCCTTCGCACTGGGCACGCTGGCGCGCAACACGCCTGCTGGGCGGCGCTTTCTGGACAATCTCAGCACGCGGGTCGGACTCTATCTGCGACGGCTCAATCAGGCGCTGTTCATCGGCCTGATCCAATCCCTGCTGGCCTTCTTCAAGGAAGTGACCCGCAGCTTCTCTCAGCTGTTGCATCGGGTGGATGAGGCGCTGATCCATCACCTGGGCGAGCGCGTGCCGAGCCTTGTTCTCAAGGCGGTGCTGGCGCCGCTTTGGCGCTTCGCCGAGGCCCTGATCCAGTTCTACGTCACGGTGCTGGTGGAGCCGCAGGTGAACCCGGTGAAGCATTTTCCCATCGTCAGCATCGGCCACAAGCTGCTGCTGCCCTTCCTGCCCGCCATCACCGCCGCCTTCGTCGACATCAGCCAGTCGGTGCTGCCCAAGGTCATCGCTTATCCGCTGGTGACGCTCACCATCGTGCTGCTGCCGGGGCTGTTCGGCTTCTTCGTCTGGGAGCTCAAGGAGAACTGGAAGCTCTATCAGGCCAACCACCGCGAAGGGCTCGCGGATGCCAGCCAGGCGGATCAGGCCCCGCCCGCCGGTGACGGCGCCGAGCCACTGCCGGTGGAGCCCGCCGCCGTTGGGCCCCACGGCGAAAGCGTGCGTACGCTCATGTCCCGGGGTTTTCATGCAGGCGCTCTGCCGAAGGGCTTCGACCGGCTGCGCAAGGTCATCCGCGAGGAGATGCGCGACCAGCAGCCCTATCCGCAGCGCCTACGCCGTGTCCAACGGCACCTGGAGGAGGTGAAGCACGCCTTCTGCGTCTTCTTCGAGCGGGAGTTCACCTTCGCACTGCGCGAGCGCTGCCGCGACCCCAACTGCATCCTGCAGCGCGTGGAGACAGGCACCCCGCGCATCGCCACAAATCTGGTGGAGCTCGCCGTGGACATTTACCCCGGCGCGCGCCGCGACGGCGGCGGCCCCGACCTCTCCGCGCAGATGACGGAGGAGCAGCGCGCCGCGCCTCTAACGCTCGGCATCCGGATCTTCTACCGGGCCCCGCGTGTCCGTGTCGAGACAGCGCTTCGGGGCCATACCGAGCGCATCGGTCCGTACTGCTGGTCCCTCATCGCCGCCGATCTGCGGCTGTTCGCCGGCCGTGCAGGCGCGGACCTCAAGAGTCTCGACCTCGGCCTGCCCGCGGCGCCGGCCGAGCCCGGCCAGCTCCGCGCTGTCGCTTGAGAGCCAATCAAGCTGTGACAGTAGACTCATCTTGCTCGCCGCCGACCGGCGGGCAGCTGCGGCCTCCGCGAGTCTTGTGGCAATCAGCCGTTGATGCTCGAGCCAACGTGAGCGTTCAGGTTACTGTCCCCGTTTATTGAAGGCGTGGAAGTGGTGGGTGGGGCCATGGCCGCGGCCGACGGTCAACTGGTCGGCGGCGGCGATGGCGCCGGCGACGTAGTGCTTGGCTCGCTCGGCGGCGACGCGGATATCGCCCCTTAGGGCAAGTTGTGCGGCGAGCGCCGAGGATAGGGTGCAGCCGGTGCCATGGGTGTTTTGTGTGGCGATGCGCTCGCCCTCCAGCCAGTGCTCGCCAGCCGCCGTGACGAGCAGGTCCGGGCTGGTGTCACCGCAGAGATGGCCGCCTTTGAGCAGCACGGCTGCGGGCCCCAGTGTGCGCAGCGCTGCGGCCATGGCTGGCATGGCGTCGGGGGTTTCGGGCTCCGGGGCGTCGAGCAGGACGGCGGCCTCGGGTAGGTTGGGGGTGAGCACTGTTGCCAGCGGCAGTAACTGCTCCTTGAGGACGGCGATCGCGGCCTCCGCCAGCAGCCGGTCGCCGCCCTTGGCGACCATCACCGGGTCTGTCTCTTATCCCCATCTCGATCATTAAAAAAAAAAAAACATACACACCGCAGAGACACCACCATGACCACACCAA
>NZ_JAIFKJ010000356.1:0-953 GCF_019695415.1 Thiohalocapsa sp. | reverse complement strand
GGCCCTGTGTGCAGCGGCGGTAAGTGGGCCTTGAGCATGTCGCTCGCGGCCTCGGCCGGCAGCCGGTCGCCGCCCTTGGCGCCCAGCGCCGGGGCCAGGACGATGTGCGCGGGCCGGTGGCGGGCGAGGGGGGCGGCGACGGCGGCGGCGATGTCGGCGCTGCCGAGCAGGCCGATCTTGACGGCATCCACCCGGACATCGGCGAAGACGGCTTCGATCTGCTCGGCGACGAAGTCGGGCTCGACGAGCTGGACGCCGGTCACGCCGCGGGTGTTTTGGGCCGTGAGGGCGGTGATGGCGGCCATGGCATAGCACCCCTGGGCGCTGATGGCCTTGAGGTCCGCCTGGATGCCGGCGCCGCCGCTGGGGTCGGAGCCGGCGATGCTGAGGACGTTCCTGATACCGGCGTGGGTCACGGCTGCTCCAGGCGGCTGCGGTGAGCGGCGACGGCCCGGCTCAGCCCGGCAGCGGCGGCGCTAGGGTCTGCGGTGCCGCAGACGGCGGAGACGACGGCGAGTCCGTCGCAGCCGGCATCGAGTACGCAAGCGGCGTGCTCCGCGCTGAGTCCGCCGATGGCGACGGCCGGCAATGCCGTGGCCGCGCGAACCGTTGCGAGTCCATCGCAGCCGAGCGGCGCCGCATGGTCTGCCTTGGTGGCGGTGGCAAAGACGGGGCCGATGCCGACATAGTCCACGGGCAGGTCGGCGCATGCCTGGGCATGCTCCACGCACTGGATGGACAGGCCCAGGATGGCGTCCGGCCCCAGCAAGGCGCGGGCGGCCGGGATGCCCTCATCGGCCTGTCCCAGATGTATGCCGTCGGCGCCGATGGCGGCGGCCACCTGGAGGCGATCGTTGACGATGAGCGGCACGCCGGTGGGGGCGGGTGCGGCCTTGAGCGCGCGCCCCTGCTCGATGAGCGCCTCGTCAGGGGCCTCCTTGTCCCGTAGCTGG
>NZ_JAIFKJ010000618.1 GCF_019695415.1 Thiohalocapsa sp. | reverse complement strand
GAGCAGGCTCTCCACCCGGCCCGCCGTGTCCGGCGGAATGGTACGGTCGTACGCATCGACGATACTGTACATGTACTCCGGCCCGATACCGCTCAGATCGACGATCATACGCGGCGCGAGCTGGCTGCCGGGGACCAGCCGCGGCTCCAAACTGGAAACCAGGAATGGTCCGGGGGCCGTTGCCAGGCGCGCCGCCAGCGCCGACTGGCCCACCCGACGCAGATGCTCCGCCAGCTTCAGGCGCATGGCCGCGGATAGATCAGGACCGGTGCGGTCCGTCAGCGGTGCGCCGGCGCGGCCTGCGTGCACAGGGACTAGGAAGGTGTGCGCGCGAAGGTCGGGCCCGCCAGCATCCGGACCCGCCACGAGTACATAGGTCTCGATGACACGCAACAGCTCTCGGTAGGTGGCCAAGTGCGCCGCATCGCCGGCGTCCGCGACGGCGTCGTCGCCATGTAGGATATACGTGTAGATGCCGTAGCCAGGCTCGGCGTTGCCGACAAGCTCCGCCAGGCTGGAGGCACCGCGCTCGGTTGCGCTCGCCGCGGCACCACCCAAGGGAAAGTAAACCATCGCGTAGTCACCGGTGCCGCCCGCCAGAACCGGCCCCATGCCGCCGGCGGACCCAACCCGATCGCGGCCGGCGCGCAGCAGACCCTCGGCTGCGGCGCGCTCGACCACGAGCGCAGCGCCCCCGCCGGCGATGGCCAAAGCGCGATCGATCACCGGCACGGCGGCGTCCGCTCCATTCTGCGCGACCATTTCGGTCACGATGTCGGCGAGGTCACCGCAGCGGCCGAGGATGAGGGCATCCGTCGCATGCGCGGGATCCACACCATCCGCTTGCAGCTCCGCAATTAGGGCTCGCAACAGGGAGCCTTCGGTCACGCCCGCAGGGCGGCTCCCGCAGCGCCCGGCCACTGCCTGCCGCAGGGCCGGGTCGCCCTCGGGCATACTGGACGCCCCCGGGTCCAGCCCGTCCCCGGCATCGGCTGCAGGCGGCCCGATCACCAGCTCCTCTGCTGGCAGCCACCGCGGCGGCATGCGCAGATCCACATCGGGCTCGCTCGGAAGCCCAGCAGGTATCCCCGGATCAGCGCCGGCGTCCTCTGGACTCGGCTCCGCCGCCAGCCCCGGCCGCTCGCTGCCCGCGCCGTCCGGCGGCTGCGCACAGGCCACGAGCAGCAACAGGGCCGCGGGCAGCAGAAGGATGGCGACTGTCGGCATGGCAAAAACATAGGTGGCAAAGAGGAGCGAGCGGCACCGAGGGAAACGCCGAACTGTTCGGCATTGCCCGTACGGGCAAGGACAACCCACCACGTTCAGGCGCCTAGGCGCTTGAAGGTGAGAGAGCCGGCAGACCACGCGTTCCGGCTCCGTCCGATCTTTCGTCAGGCAGGACCAATAAAATTGGAATCTCCCTGGGCGCCGGCACGCCACGGAACAGGCCAGATGATAGCGGAATCGCAGAGGTCTCAGCACGACCGTGCCGGGCGCGACCATTGAAAACCTGCCGCGGCGCGCAACCTCCCGAGGGGGCCTAGACAGCGGCCGCAGGCAGCCCGCTGCGGCAACACCACAGCCCGCTCACGCCCGCCTACGGCCAGCGCACACTGACGACGACGCGCCATGGATAAGCCCTACTCCCCCGCCTGTGATCAAAACAAGGCACCCATCCTGGCGGTGCTCACCCCCCTCTTCGCAGACTGCCGCCACGTGCTGGAGATTGGCGCCGGCACCGGTCAGCATGCCGCGCATTTCGCACCCGCCCTGCCGCACCTCACCTGGCAGACGAGCGATATCGCGCTGCACCTGCCCGGCATTCGGCTTTGGCTGGAAGAAGCAAACGTGCCGAACCTCCCCGCCGCCATCGCGCTCGATGTCGACGGCCTCTGGCCCGTCCCCGATCAAGCGGCCCCCTTCGATGCCGCGTACAGCGCCAACACGGCACACATCATGTCGTGGGCCCAGGTCGAGCGTCTGTTCGCGGGTGTCGGCGCCCTGCTGCCGATGGCGGCGCCCTTCGCACTGTACGGGCCGTTCAGCTACGGCGGCCGCCACACCAGCCGCAGCAACGCGGACTTCGACCGCATGCTGCGTGAGCGCGACCCGCTCTCCGGCGTACGCGACCTCGACGACCTGACGCCCATCGCCGACGCCGCCGGGCTCACGCTCGAAGACGACATCGCCATGCCGGTGAACAACCGCACCTTGGTGTGGCGCAAGCGCTGACATCATCGGCCCACCAGCACGCCAAGCCCCTAGAGGATCCTCATGAGCATCGACCCCAACAGACTGGATCGCGCCCGAGCCGCGTGGCGCTGGCGCGGGCATGAGCGTCCGGACTTCGCCGTCGCACCGGGCCCTGGTCAGGAGTCCGTCTGGGACTATCCGCGCCCGCCGGCCTACATGCCGGACAGCCGCCGCGTGGAGGTCTACACGGGCGACAAATTGCTGGCCAGCACCGACCGTGCAATGCGGGTGCTGGAGACAGGCAGCCCGCCCAGCTTCTATCTGCCACCAGAGTCGGTAGACATGTCCCTGCTGACGCCCTCGAACCGACACACCTTCTGCGAATGGAAGGGCCGGGCCGAGTATTTCCACGTCACCGACAGCACCGGGCGCCGTATCAACAACGCCCTTTGGCGCTACCCGGACGCCTTCGACGACGCAGCGTCCATCGCCGGCTGGTTTGCCTGTTACCCCTCGCAGCTGCGCTGCTTCGTAGACGGTGAAGCCGTACGCGCCCAGGCCGGCGGCTACTACGGCGGCTGGATCACCGGCGAGCTCGTGGGGCCCTTCAAGGGCGAGCCCGGCACCGGGCACTGGTAGCGCACACGCGGACGCTCCGCCACATGGCCAAGCGCGAGCCGGTGACACAGGCGGTGCGGGTGCTGCGGGCGGCCGGCGTCGCCTTCGACGGGTATCCGTACGATTATCAGCAGGGCGGCACCGCGGAATTTGCGACACAGCTCGGTGTTGACGAGCACACCGTCATCAAGACCCTCATCCTCGAGGACGACGCCCGCAAGCCCCTGATCATGCTCATGCACGGCGACCGCGAGGTGGCCACTGGCCTGCTCGCAAAGGCCATCAACGCCAAGCGCGTGCAGCCCTGCGCGCCAGAGGTAGCCGACAAACATTCCGGCTATCAGGTGGGCGGCACCTCGCCCTTCGGCACCCGGCACACCATGCCGGTGTACTGCGAGCGCTCCATCGCAGACCTGCCGACGGTCTACATCAACGGCGGAAAGCGCGGCTACATCGTACAGCTCGCGACCACCGAACTGATGCGAGTACTGACCCCAACGCTGGTGGATGCCGCCCGGCCGTAGGGAGATGCTGATTCCTTGGGCATCCTGCCCAAAAATCGGGCCGTCGTGGCCCGCACCGGAAACGCCGATGAATCAGCGTCCCGATAGGCTCGAGGCCGCCCGTCATCGGAGCGGCGCGTGCTCATGGTGCCTGACTCGTCGGCGGCAAACGATGGACTGACCCGCGTCTAACAACCAGCGCGACCCATCCGCAAGGTGCTCAGGCTGCTGCAGTAGGTCCGGCTCCAAGCTCAGCCACCGGCGCCGCCGCAAGCTCCATCAGGGTTTGCCGGCGACCGCCCGGCAGCCAGCGCGGAGGCCAGAGCCGCCAGCCGAGGTCATGGCCCCGAACGACGCGGCATTGTCCGTCGCAGGCATGGAGCCTGAGCTCGCCGCAGGCGCCGCCGCGCAGCGCCGCCGGCAGCGGGGCGAGCCAGTGCTCCAACCGCTCGGCGGCGCTGGCCCAGGCAGCGACGTCGCGGTCTGCGAGTGCGTCGTCCAGGGCGTCCCATACCACCAGCACGCGCTGATCGGAACGAGGCAGCAAACCACCTACATCCGTGCCCGATTGTGGGCATTGGGGTATTTCTGCCGCCGCGGCGAGCCCCCTCAGCAGCGGCGTCGAGCCCAGCACCAGATCAGGCGGCGCCGGCGGCGACCGCCAGGCGCCACCACCCCAGCACCAAAGGCCATTTACCGCAGGTCGCCCAGCAGCCTCCCGTTGCCGATTCACCGGGCTCTGGAAAAGCAACATCTGCGCCTCGCTCATCAGCGCTCCCCATCGCGTAGCGTCCTCCCCCTTCTCCACGTACGGCTCACTGTGCTCCCCGGGCACCTGCGCCACCGGTGTCCTGGCGATGGCCCGCAGCCGCTCACCGCGCCCATACACGCGGTCACCCACAGGCCCGTGCCCCCCCCCGACCGCAGCCCCACAAAA
>NZ_JAIFKJ010000486.1 GCF_019695415.1 Thiohalocapsa sp. | reverse complement strand
TCTTAGGGAGACGCTGATTTATTGGGCATCCTGCCCAAAAATCAGACGGAGCCGGAAAACGCGGTTTCCCGGCTCCTGCATTTTCAGCGACTTGCGTCGCCGAAAATGGCGGGGCGTCCTGCCCCGCGCGGGAAGCGCCAATAAATCGGCGCTTCCCTAAAGAATCGACCCGCGATTGATCCAGGTCTATGAATTAGGCCCCAGGCGGCCGTCGCGCTGTTCTATATTTCCTTGACAGGTCGCAAGGCACCTGTTCCACCACTTTCAAATCTTCTAATAAGCCAATCGAGACCACCTGCCCGGGTCGACGCCGGGCGCGACGCCCAACGACCACCTGCGGGTGGAGGAGATACTGCATGACTGCCGTTCAGATCGCCGGTCGCGAGGTCCACTTCAACAAGAAAGGACATCTGGCGAGCTTCGGGGACTGGGACAACGAGGTGGCCGAGGCATTGGCCGCCGAGGAGGGGCTGAGCCTCACCGACTGTCACTGGAGCGTGATCAACTTCCTGCGCGAGTATTACGCCTTCCACGAGATGCCGCCGTCGCCAAAGGTCGTCATCCGGGCCATCGGTCACGAGGTGTCCCGGCATACCCCCTGCACGCGCAAAAACCTCGAGAGCCTCTTCCCTGCCGGCGGCTGCAAGCAAGCCTGCCGCATCGCCGGGCTGCCGGACTACTACTGCCACTCCTGCTGATCCTGCCCGGGCGCGCCCACGACTAAGCCTTGCGGACCCTCGTCGCGAAGCGCTGCTTCGCGACGCTGCCTTGATAGGCGCCTAGCGCTTCGCCCCGCTAATCCACCGCACCCGCAGGCAGCAGCCGCAGCGTTCCCCGCTCGGTGCCCGTTGCCGGCCCACCCCACGGCCAGGGGTGGCTCGTCACCGCGAGCCAGTCGTCCAATTGGTCATTTCGATAGCGTGAAAACCGATGCCCCGACTGCCCGAGCGGCAGGGTGCCGCGGGTGGCGGACCAGTCGGACGGCGTGTACACCACCCGCATGGACGGGATGTAACCGATTTGCCGCGGTGCCAGCACCGAGGCATTGGCCACGTTCACCGTCGCATTGTCGCCGCCGAGACCCACAGGGCCGATGCTGAACAGGCGCCCGAGCCAGGGCTGGCCGGCGAACGCATGCGTGAAAGTGACGCCCCGCAGCCGGTCCAGGCGTTGCGGTCCGCTCGGCAACAGCTCGTCGAGCCGAGCTCGGGCAGAGTGCACCGCCTCGCGCCAGACATTCGCCGGCCCCTCCTGTGCCTGCGGTGTGGTCACATCGTCCCAAAAACTGGACCGCCCGCTGCGCAGGGCCTCGTCCAGTGGACCATAGGTGTTGGTGTCGAGCTGCATCAGCACCCGCAGGTCGTCACCGAGCTCGTCGCCGTACAGGGCCCCGTAGAGCGCCGGCAGCAGCAAGCCGAACAGGGCGCCCGCGCGGCTGTCCGGCGGGAAGTCGCCCCGCCAATGCAGCAGCTCCGCCTCGGCAATGCGCGCCGCCTCCGGGTCCAGTGCCTCGAGCTCCGGCAGGGTCTCGCGCAGCGAGGCCATGAAGACCCGCGCACGGATGCTCTCCCGGTCCGCCTGCAGCGCGGCAACGGACGCGGCATCCAGCGTGCCCGCGCCATCGAGCAGCTCTGTGATGCGCTCGGCGCGGTAAGGCGGCAGCCAGCTGTGGCCGACGGCGCTCGCCTCAGGCGGCGGCACGCTGCGGTTGTTGGCATTCACCAGCCGCTCGTCCGGTGGGTTCGTGGCGCCGGGGTTCGCCGCGAACGGCTGCCAGCCGCGCCACCCATAGTCTGGCTTCCAGCCCGGCACCGGCAACATGCCGCTGCCGCGGCCGCGCACCGGCAGGGTGCCCGTCACCTGCCAGCCGATGCTGCCGTCGCGATGGGCGATGACCAGGTTCTGCGACACATGCCGAAGGTCGGCCCCGGCCGCGCGTGCCTCGGCGACCGTGGTTGCGGTGTTGAGCCGCCAGAGGCCCGCCAGCGCACGCTCAGGCACCTCCAGGTTGCGGCGCAGCGCCAGCGCATCGCCGATGCGCACCGTCGGCAGGCCTTCGGGGTTATCGGCGCCGATGACATCGTCGATGAGCACACCGTGGCTGGTGGAGCGGATCTCGAGTGCTATCGGCTCCGCCTGGTCCTTCACCGGGATGGATTCGGTGCGTACTCGCACGCGCTCCCAGCCGTCGGGGCGGCGGGCGGCGTCATGGGTGGCGTTGAGGTCCTCGACGAAGAGATCCTGGGTGTCCGCCGTCACCGTCGTCATGCCCCAGGCCAAATGCGCATTGTGACCCAGCAGCACCAGCGGCACGCCGGGCAGAGCCAGACCGGCCACGTGCAGGCCGGGCGCGATGAGCTCCAGCTCGTACCAGATGGCGGGCGTCGACGGACCCAGGTGCGGGTCGTTGGCGAGTAATGCGGTGCCGTCCGCGGTGCGGCTGCCGGTCACAGCCCAGATATTGCTGGCCCCGCCGCGCAGCGCGAAGGGCAAGGGCTCCGCCTGTGCCGTTTCCGGGCCAGCCGGCTGGGCCAGATCTTGATAGTCCGGCAGTGCCCGGGCCGTGACGGGTGCCGGCAGTCCCACGTCCACCGGGAAGAGCTCCAACGCCCGCGCGTTGCCGAGGCGGGCGGCGAGCTTGAGGAAGGACAGCTCTTCGCGCAGGTTGACGCTGTTGATCCAGGCCATGTACTCGCCGATGACGAGGCTGTCCTCCGGTTGCCAAGGCGCTGGCTGGAAGCCGGCGATGAGGTACTCCAGCGGCAGCCGGCCGCGGGCCTGCTCGATGTAGGCATTGACGCCGGCGGCGTAGCGGCGCAACAGGCGCTGGTATTGGGGCTCCAGGGCCGCATAGGCCTCGTGCGCCGCCAGCGGCAGCCCCATGGTGCGATAGAAACGATCCGCCGGCAGCGCCGCGGCGCCGAAGACCTCGGCGAGGCGCCCGCCAGCCAGCCGGCGCAGGATATCCATTTGCCACATGCGCTCGGCGGCGACGATATAGCCCTGGGCGAAGACCACGTCGTCCACCGTGCCGGCCTCGATGCTGGGTACGGCATGCGCGCCGAAGGTCAGAGTGACGGGTGCTCCGAGGCCCGGGAGCGCCAGCTCGCCCGCATAGCGCGGCTCGGCGCGCTTGCCCAGCCAATAGACACCGCCGGCCGCTGCCGCCGCCAGCAGGGACAGCACCGTCAGGCCGATGAAGAGCCAGCGGCGCATCCCATCACCCGGCAAGGCGGAAGATGTCGCGGTAACCGGTGTATTGCGAGACCATGGCCACCGCCGCGAAGCCGAGCATCAGCGGCACCATCAGCATGATCAGCACGAAGCCGAGCAGCCCCGCCGCAGGCCCGAGGACACTGCCGCCGATGACCGCCACCAGTCCGATGCCCACGGAAAAGGCCATGATGACGCCGAGAATGCACAGGCCGTAGATCAGGAAGGGCATGATGTTCATCCAGCAGCCGCGAAAGCTCGCCTGCATCGCCTCCGTGGCCGTCATGTCCTCCAGCATCACGAGCGCGGGCGCAAACCAGTACGCCATGAGGAGCGGGATCAGCAGCGCTGTGGCGGCCAGAAAGAGCACCGCGAGCGCGGCGGGCGCCAGTGCCACGGCGGCGGCCTCTGCATCACCGCTGGACAGGGCCTGGAGTCCGGCCGGGGTCACTGCGCCAGCACCGATGGCGATGATCCCGGCGCCGAAGATCACGAGGAAGACACCAAGCAGGTACAACACCCCCACCAGCGCCAGTTGTGCCGCAGGCCCCGAGAAACCGTCGAAGACCATGCCGGTGCGGGCGATGCCCTGGCGGTCCAATGCACGGGCGCCGGCCATCACGCCGCCGCCGAAGATCGGGCCGAGCACAAAGCCCACCAGGCTTCCGACCACCGGGACGATACCGACGGCGAAATTGATCAGATAGATGAGCATGATTGCGGTGAGCCAGGTGCCCGGCCTGCTGCGCACCAGGGCGTAGGCATCTTTGATCCAGAGCAAGCCATGGCCCGCCGGCACTGCCTGGGGGCCGGGCATTGGCCCCTCGTCGTCCGCGGACGGGGAGAGGTCGCCCCGGGGCCGGGCATAGGGGTCGTCTGCGGGCGCAGCGGGCGCCGCCGGTGTCCGCGCAGCACCCCTGCCGCCGCTGGCCGGATCCCCGCCGGGCCGGCGCGCGCCCGCCCCCTTCCGGCCTGGCGCCCGGCACCCCCCCCCCACGCGTGTGCCGGCGGGCCGCAGATGACCCCCACACCACACCTCCCCCCCACCCCACC
>NZ_JAIFKJ010000134.1 GCF_019695415.1 Thiohalocapsa sp. | reverse complement strand
GGATTACCATCCACTGTCATTGATGAGGATGACGACGGCAATAGTTGATGCCAGGCGGCCCGGTTGCCGACTGTTGGACGCTGGGCCATCAAGCCGCGCGCTTCGCTGGGCTGTGGCTGCGCTGGCGCGGACCGCAATTGACATCGCGCGTTGTTCTTGGGCAGGGGCACCCCGACTCTGTAAGGCTGTCGGAAAAAGCAACTGGCAGCGTCCGTCGGCCCCTGCGGTGACGGGCTACTGAGCAGACAATGATTCCAATCCTGCGGCCTCGATCCGTGCGCACAGCTCTGAAAATCCTCCTCCCCATCCTGGTACTCGCCATCGGCGTCGGCGCCTTCAGGGTACTCAAGTCCACCAAGCCGGAGCAGACGCCCCCGGCGGTGCAGGAGCGTATCTGGCGCGTTGAGGTTGAGCGCGCAACTCCCCAGCGCTTGGCGCCGGAGCTGACCCTGTACGGCCGGGTGGAAACGCCGGATCTGCTGCGGGCGACGGCGTCCGCCAGCGCCTGGGTTACGGAGGTCGAGGTGCGGGATGGCGACCGGGTGGCAGCAGGGGATGTGCTGGTGCGCCTGGACGCGCGCGATTTCCTGCCGCGCATGGCCCAAGCGGAAGCCCAAATCGCGGAGCTGGAGGCGCAGATCGACAGCGAGCGAAACCGCTACGAAACGGACAAGCTGGCGCTGGAGAAGGAAAAGCGCCTGCTCGAGCTCGCACGCGATGCCGTTGCCCGCCAAGCGCGTCTCAAGACCCAGCAGGTGGGCGCTGAGCAAGCCTTGGACGAGGCCGAGCAGGCCGCAGTGCAGCAGGCGCTGGCGGTGAGCAACCGCGAGCAGAGCATCGCGGACCATCCGACCCGCCTGCGGGCGCTCGAGGCGCGTCTCGCGAGTAACCGGGCGCGACTGCAGGAGCTGGAGCTGGAGTACGAGCGGGCCACGCTGCGCGCGCCCTACGACGGCATTGTGACGGACGTCGCGGTGACCGAGGGCGACCAGGTGAGCAAGGGCGAGGTGCTGGCCCGCATGTTCGCGCTGGACAGCCTGCAGGTGCGGGCACGCATTCCCGCACCCTATCAAGCGGAGCTGCTGACGGCATTGGCAGGGAGCGGCCGCTTGCCCGCCACGGCCGATATCGGCGACAGACGGCTCGAGCTGCATCTCGACCGTATCGCGGGCGAGGCGGGGCCGAGTGGCGTCGACGGCCTATTTCATGTGGCGAGTGATCCGGCGGCGCTGCGGCTCGGGCAGATGCTGACCCTGCGTCTGGAGCGGCCGGCACGAGACGGCGTCATTGCCGTACCGTTCCGCGCCGTCTATGGCGGCGGCCGCATCTACAAGCTCGAGGACGGCCGCATGGTGGGTGTCGACGTGGAGACCCTCGGCGAGCGCAGCGGCGACGACGCGGGGGCAGAGCGCCTCTTGGTGCGCTCGCCGCAGATCGAGGCCGGCGACCTTATCGTCACGACCCATATGCCGAACGCCATTGACGGGCTGCGCGTTGAGACGCTGGACGAGGGGCGTGTGGCGAAGGCGCCCGCGGGCGTCGGATCATCCGGTGCCGCTGCCGGGGCATCCGGCAGCCCCGAGGTGGGTAAGGCGCAGGCGGTGCAATGACCGAGCCTACGGCATCGGGGTCGGGAGGTGGCGAGGGCCGCCGCGGCCCGCGCACATTCAACCCGCAACAGCCCGCGATGCAGCATCGCGGCGATCTGATCGGGCTTTTTGCCCATCACAAGGTCGCTGCGAACCTGCTCATGATCATCATGATCCTCGCCGGCGCCTTCGCGCTGGACCGGCTCAATGTGCAGTTCTTCCCTACCTTCGAGCTGGACATCGTGCAGGTGCGGGTGGTCTGGACCGGCGCGAGCGCCGAAGACATCGAAGACGGCATTACTGAGCCCCTGGAGCAGCGGCTGCGCAGCGTCGACAACCTGGACAAGATGACCAGCACGTCGAGTCAGGGCATCGCCGCCATCACGCTGGAGTTCGTGGAGGGCACCGACCCGCTGCTGGCGTTGGACCAGGTGCGCCGCTTTGTGGATGAGTTCCGTAACCTGCCGCAGGATGCCGAGAAGCCCGAGATCTCGCTGCTCACGCGTTATGAGCAGGTGGCCAGGCTCCTGGTCACTGGTCTGAATGACCCGGCGGAAATGCGCAAGCTGGCGCGCCGGTTCGAGTCGGAGCTGCTCGCGCGCGGCCTGGATAAGGTCGACATCGAGGGCCTGCCGGATGAGGAAATCGCCATTCAGGTCCCTACCGAGCGCCTGGAGCAGCTGGAGCTTGGACTCCAGGACCTGGGCGAGCGCGTCGGCGCATTCAGCCGCGACCTGCCGGCGGGCGCCATCGGCCGGGAGGAGGGCGCCCGGGAGCTGCGCAGCCTGGACAAGCGCCGTGACCCGCTCGCCTTCAGCGACCTGCCGGTGAAGACCGATGAGGAGCTGCGCGTCAACCTGGGCGACGTCGCCGAGATCGACCGTGGCCCCAGCGACAACACTGTAGAGGTCACCGTCGACGGCAAGCCGGCCGTGGAGATGATCGTGCGCCGCGCCGAGAGTGGTGACACCTTGGAATCCGCCCGCACGCTGGCGGACTGGCTCGCCGACACCCGGCCGAGCCTGCCGCCGGGGGTTGAGATTACCGTCTACGACGCCTCCTGGGAGCTGGTGCGCGAGCGCATCATGCTGTTAGTGCGCAACGGACTAGGTGGCTTGGTGCTGGTGGTGGCCATCCTGTACCTATTCCTGACCGGGCGGGTCGCCTTTTGGGTGGCCTGGGGTATACCGGTATCCTTCGCCGCGACGCTCTTCATCCTCTACCTCACGGGCGGCACCATCAACATGATCACGCTGTTCGCGCTGATCATGGCCCTCGGCATCATCGTCGACGACGCCATCGTCGTCGGCGAGGACGCCATGGCGCACTATCAGATGGGCGAGGACCCTTTGCTGGCGGCGGAGGGCGGCGCCAGACGCATGCTGGCGCCCGTCATCGCCTCCTCACTCACCACCATCGCCGCCTTCCTGCCGCTGATGCTGGTCGGCGGGCGCATCGGCAACATCCTGGGCGCCATCCCACTGGTGATCATCTGCGTGATCCTGGCCTCGCTGGTGGAGAGCTTCCTGGTGCTGCCGGGGCACCTGCGTAACGCCTTTGTGCACACACACAAGATCAAGCACAAGTCCATCCGCGCGCGGCTGGACCGCGGCTTCGAGGCCTTCCGAGACCGGATTTTCCGGCCCTTCGCCAGTGTCGCCATCGCCAACCGATTCACCACCGTGGCGGCGGCCATTGCCTTGCTGCTGCTTGCCGTGGGTCTCATGGCTGGCGGGCGCATCGGCTTTACATTCTTCCCGACACCCGAGTCGCAGATCATCAACGCGAATATCACCTTCGTCGCCGGCACGCCGCGGGAGAAGGTGGACCGCTTCCTGCTGCACCTGGAGGAGACCCTCTACGCCACTGAGGAAGCGTTGGACCACCAGCCCAGTGACGGCAAGCTGATCAATTCTGTGGTCGCTTACCATGGCACCAAGGCCGGTGACGGCGGTAATGCGGATCAGCTCGGTGGTCTCACCGTGGAGCTTCTCGACGGCGATCTCCGCGACGTGCGCAACACCGAGTTTATCCGTGCCTGGCGCGAGCGCATCGAGCTGCCGGCGGGGCTCGAGAACCTGAACATCGCCTCCCGCCGGGTTGGTCCGCCGGGGCGAGACCTCACCATTCGGCTCACCGGCAGCGATGCAGACCAGCTCAAGGCCGCCGCCGTGGACCTGTCAGAGACCATCTCCGGCATCGACGGCGTGCGCGAAGTCGAAGACGACATGGCCTACGGCCGCGAGCAGCTCATTTATTCGCTGACGCCGGCAGGGGAGGCACTGGGCCTCACGGTTGCGGACTTGGGCCGGCAGTTGCGCACCGCCTTCGATGGGCAGCTGGTGCAGATCTTCCAGGACGGCCCGGATGAAGTGGAGGTGCGCGTGCGCCTGCCGGACGCCGAGCGCGCGAGCCTGGCGAGCCTGTATCGGCTCAATATCCGCACGCCTGCCGGCGAGTCCGTGCCGCTGACGGCAGTGGCGGAGTGGCGCTCCCGACGCGGTTTCGAGGTGCTGCGCCATGCCGACGGCGAGCTGGCCGTCGAGGTCACGGCGGACGTCAACACGGAGGTGAACAACACCAACCGAATCATCGCGTCGCTGGAAGAGGGGCCGCTGCCGGCTCTGGCCCGGGATTACGGCATCCATTACTCCTTCGAGGGCCGCTCTGCGGACCAGCGGGATACGCTCTCGGACATGCGCAAGGGCCTGCTCCTCGGGCTGCTCTTGATCTACCTGATCTTGGCCTGGGTGTTCTCTTCGTACGGCTGGCCGCTGGTGGTGATGGCCGTCATTCCCTTCGGGCTCACCGGTGCCCTGGTGGGGCACTGGGTCATGGGCATCGACCTCACCATCCTGTCGCTGTTCGGCATGTTTGGACTCTCCGGCATCGTCGTGAACGACAGCATCATCCTGGTGACCTTCTACAAGCACCTGCGTACCGCTGGCATGCCCATCCAAGAGGCCCTCGTGGAGGCCGCCTGCCAACGCCTGCGCGCCGTACTCCTGACCTCCCTGACCACCATTGCAGGTCTGACCCCGTTGCTCTTCGAGCAGTCCTACCAGGCCCAGTTCCTGATCCCAATGGCGACGTCCATTGCCTTTGGCCTCGGATTCGCCACCGTGCTGGTGCTGCTGGTGATCCCGTCGCTGCTGTCCATGCACGAGAGCGCCCACGGGCTCATGCAGCGCCTCGGCGGCAAGGCGGAGCCTGCGCCGAGCACCTAGGGAGACACCAGTGCACTGGCCAAGTGGTATCTGAACGAGCCGGGATCGGAGGCATTCGTCGCCTACCTGCAGCAGGTTGATGTGGCGGCCGCCGCGCGGACCATAGGGTTCGCCGTCGCTGCGTTCTAGTCCGGCGGCGCCGAAGCACCACGAACACCGAAGCGTGCCGAGCGTGACGGCGCCGGCGACCTCTACGTTCGCCAGCGCCGCGCGGATGGCGTCGCGGTCGGTGAAGCCGCTGCTGGTATGCGGGACGTTGTTGCTGGCCGGCGCCAGGTCCGATGGGCGGCTTCCGACGAGCGCGCCGTCCGACCGCCGACCGCGGGCATCGGCAAGCCGGGGTGCAGCGGGCTCAACAGCGGTCCGCTTCCTGCTAGACTCCGGCGCCAGCGCGGGCAGGATTCAGCACGACCCGAGGAGCCCGTTCCAACCGATGGCCCCGTTCGCCGCCGTTCTCGCCTACGGCTTGGTCCTGGCGATGTTCTGCTCGGCGCTCGCGGTGCGCATCAGCGCCGCTCGCCTGGGCGAGGGCGTGGCGCGCATCAGCGTCGCCGCCAGCGCGCTCACCTTCGCGCTGGCGGTGGCGCTGTTCGCCTGGCGGCTGGGGCAGGGTGGCACCGAGCTCTACGGCGTGGGCCTGGGGCTGTTCACGCTCTACGTGGATGCGCTCAGCACCCTGATGGCGGTGCTGGTGAGCGCCGTGGGCCTGGTGGTGCACGTATTCAGCGTGCGCTATATGCAGGACGATCCCGCCTATACGCGGTTCTTCGTGCTGCTGGACGCCATCATCGGCGTCATCCTGCTGATGGTGCTGGCGGGGGACCTGCTGACACTGCTGCTCGGCTGGCACCTGCTCGGGGTCTGCCTGTATTTCCTGCTGAACCATGACATGCGCCGGCCGGCGGCCAACCGCTACGCGTTCTGGACGCTCTTCACCCATCGCGTCGGAGATCTGCCGCTGCTCGCGGCCATTGCGCTCATCTATCACGCCTATGGCACGCTGAGCCTGCCGGCGGTGTTCGAGGCCGTTGCTGCGGCACCGGACGAGACTGCGCTGCTCGGCCTGCCGCTGGCGGAGACCATCGGCTTCTTGATACTGCTGGCGGCCTTCGCCAAGTCCGCGCAGTTCCCGCTGCACACCTGGCTACCGTACACCATGGACGGCCCGACACCGGTGTCGGCGCTGATGCACGCGGGCATCGTCAATGCCGGCGGATTTCTCATCAACCGCTTCGCGCCCGTTTTCGTCGAGACCCAGTCGGTGCTGCTGCTGGCCTTTGCGGTGGGGCTGATCACGACCATCATGGGCTCGCTCATGATGCTGATGCAAAGCGACATCAAGAAGGCGCTCGGCTACTCCACGATGGGCCAGATGGGGTACATGGTGATGGAGTGCGGGCTCGGCGCCTTCTCGCTGGCGATCTACCACCTCATTGCCCATGGTGTTTTCAAGGCGACCCTCTTCCTTGGCTCCGGGGCGATTATCGGCAACGCTCGCAAGGACCCGAATATTCCCGAGGGCGAGATCTACAAGTTCATGGTGGAGCGCAAGGTGCCGTATCCCCCGCTCTCTTGGGTGGTATTCGCGGCCATCACCATCACCGTGCCGCTCTTGATCGTCTTCGGCGCACACCAGCTCGTTGACGAGGGCTTTTTGCACCACCAAGGCGCGCTGATCCTGCTCCTGTTCGGCTGGATCACCGGTGCGCAGACCTTGTTCTTCGTCTACAAGATCGGCGGTGAGCGGCCCTTTACGGTGCTGCTTTATGTGGCGCTGTCGTTCGCCGCCGTGATCCTGACCTATGTGATCGTCGGGCATGCCTTCGATGCGCTGCTGTATCCGGACCCGGCCTTCCGTGAGGCGCTCTACCGGGCGGCCTCGGTGAATGCCACCACCTTCGCGCTGGTGCTGGTCCTGCTGATCGTGCTCATCTCCGCCGGCTGGCTCGTGGTGTTCCGCTCCGAGGCCGCGCAGGAGCCCCTGACACGCCGCTTCCGGGAGCTGCACCTGCGGCTCTATGCACTGCTCTCCCGGGAGTTCTATGTCGCGGATTTCTACAGCCGCCTGGGCGAGCAGCTGCTCACCGCCTCCCGGCGCCTGAATGCCTGGCTACGTTGGGTCTGAGCAATGGGCGGGCTTCTGGGGATGATGCTGGCGCTGCCATTCTTCGTGCTGGCGGGGCTCTGTCTGCCATTGTTTCCGCTCAGCATCGGCATCAATCGCTTTATCCAGCATCTCCCTAAGCACGCCGCCGACCGACTCGCACAGCCGCAGGCCAAGGCGCTGGTGCTGCTGGTGCTCCCGCTGCTTGGGGCGATGCTGATTGGCGTCGGCAGCTGGCTTGCGGGCGATGGCGGCGGCTGGCTGCTGAACGCCTTCGCCTTCTGGGGCGGGCTTACTTCGTTGCTGTACGCTTTCAGGCTGCTGAGTGCACGGGACGGGCAGATCTGGGTCGGGCAGCTCTATACCTCGGCGCTGGCGCTGGTGTGGGTTGGGGTCGCTCACGATGTGCCGCCGCTGCTGCCCGCGCTCGGGCTGGCAGCCTCCCTGCTGCCGCTATGGTTTCTGCTCGATGGGCTGACGCAGCGCTTCGGCATAGCCCGCACCGGGCTCTATCCAGGGCTCGCACTGCGCATGCCGCGCTTCGCGGCGCTCTTTATCGTCGCCGTGCTGGTGGCGGTTGCGGTGCCTTTCTCGCCCGCGTTCTTCGCCGTGGCCGACCTTGCCTTCGGCGGCATCGGCGCCAACGAGCTGCTGACCCTGGTGCCACTGAGCCTGGCCTGGCTGCTCTGGACCTGGGCCGGCATCAATCTGCTGGCCGGCATCGTCTTCGGCGAGCCGCGTGCCGACCTGGACTATGTAGACTTGGACCGCCGCGACGTGCTGATGCATGGTGGCGGCATGGTATTGCTGGCGCTGTTCGGCCTGGTGCTGGTAGAGGGCATACTGTGACCGATGCAATGTTCGACGAGGCGAGCGGTGGGGCATCCTCCCTGCCCCGAAAGGCCGTTAGCAAGGCTGATGCAGCAGGGCAGCCGGGCCTCCCCCGGGCGGACGCTAAGCACCGTCCAAGCCTCGGCAAGACGCTCAAGATCCGCAGCATGGCGACGGTGGCGGGCGAGGTGCTGCCCTTCTTCTGGCCCATGCGCAATTTCATCCATCACAATCCGCTGCACGGGCTGGAGCAGCTGCCCTTCGAGCAGGCCGTCGCCGAGGCGACCCGGCTGTTCCACGCCCGCGGGTTCCTGCCGCGGCCGGCGTATCAGGCCATGCTCGCCGAAGGGGCACTGCAGCAGGACGACGTAGCCGCAGAGATCGACGCCTTCGTCGAAGGCTGGCTCGCCGAGCACGGCCCCGAGGAGCCGGCGGTTGCCGACGAGGTCGCCACAATGCTGCGCCAGATCCTGCTTGCCATGATGACCGCCACCAGTCAGCCCGCCCCCGGCGACCGGGAGCCCTGCGCCGAGGCGGTGCTCGACTGCCTGCGCCGCGGCGGACAGGGCTGATCGGCCGCCGCACGCCGTTTTCCGGAAACCGCCATGCCCCCCGGCACCGCTAAGCCCCTCGCCGACCAGCTCGGCCGCGACCTCACCCTCTACGACGCGGCGGATCAGCTCTTCGGCACACGCATCGGTGAGACCTTGAACGAGCTGCTCATCAAGGGTCTGATGGACTTCTTCGATGAAGGGCAGTCCGTCTGGCGCATGCCCGGGCGCAGGCAGGGACTGTTCCGGGCCTGGGCCAACATCGCACGGCGTAACCGTCGCCTCAAGATGCGCGGGCTGGACGTCGCCGCCATCCTCGATGAGGCCGATGAGCCCGAGGCGATGATCGACCTGGTGATGACACGCCTCGGCATCCCTGAGCAGCGCTGGATGGACTATTTCACCGTTGAGCTGTCCCGGCTGCACGGCTGGGCCGGCTTCGTGCGCTGGCGCGCCCAGGCCGGGCATTACTACTGGCAGCAGCGCAACCCGGCGGACCTAGTGGACTACCTGGCGGTGCGCCTGGTGCTGGCACTGGCGCTGCTGACGGATGCCGGTCGGCGGCTCAAGCGGGATTTACGCTGGGAGGCGCTGCTGGACTTCGCAGCAACGCACCCGCACGAATGCGTGCTGCGCCGCGAGCTCAATGCCGGCACGGTGCTGCCGGACTTCGCCCATCGCATCGAGGTCACGCTGGACTCAGGGGACCCTGCGCGCATCGACGCCCTGTACCTGGACTACGAGCGAGAGAAAACCACCCGCGAGGCCTGCACCCGTGCCCGTCGCGTGCAAGTCATGGCCGCTGCAGCCGGCTTCGACCGGGCGTCCCTGCTGGCACGCGACGAGGACGCGCTGCATCAGATCATTGACGGCACCTATGCTGCCAAGGCACACGAGGGCATGTTGTGGACCCGCGCGCTGGAGCGCGCCCACATCCGCGCGCTCTTGGGGCAGATCGACGCGGCGGCCGAAGCACAGTGCAGCGGTGCGCCGGCATCAGCGCAGAGCGGTGACGCAACGCACGACGGTCCAATCGGCAAGGTCCAAGCGCTTTTCTGCATCGACGTGCGCTCCGAGCGCCTCCGCCGCCACTTGGAGGCCGTCGGCGACTACGAGACCTTTGGCATCGCGGGCTTCTTTGGCGTCCCCATCGCCTTTGTCGAGTTTGGCAAGGGTCACGAGACCGCGCTCTGCCCCGCGGTGGTGACGCCGAAGAACGTGGCGGTGGAGATGCCGCATACCCAGGCCAAGCACGCCCACTCGCTGTTCGATCTGGCGCACGAGGTGGTGCATGACCTCAAGAACACCGTCCTCGCGCCCTATGTCACCGTGGAGGCCGTGGGGCTGCTGTTCGGCTTCGACATGGTGGGCAAGACCTTCGCGCCACGTGCCTACAACACCTGGCGCCAGCGCCTGGAGACCCGCAAGCCGCCGGCGCGGCTGTTGTTCGACAAGCTCTCGGAGGACGAGGCCCTGGAGCTGGTGGCGAACCTGCAGGACGAGATGGTCCTGCGCGCCGTGGAGCGCCACTTCGCCGTCAAGCGCGAGCAGCTCACCAGCCCCATGCTCAGGGAGCTGCGGGAGACCGCGTTGGAGAATCGTCGGGGGCAGACCGAATTCGCCCGTCGCTTCGGCGTGGACGCAGCGGCCGAGGCCGTTTTCATCCGCTCCCTTCAGGCCGAATATCGCGTCAATTCGGACCAGGCCCGCATCCAGCTCGAGCACCTGGCCAAGGTCGGCTTCCGGCCCAAGCGCCAGGCCCAGCTCATCGGCGCGGCCCTGCGGGGAATCGGGCTCACGGCCGGCTTCGGGCGCGCCGTGCTGGTGGTGGGCCACGGCAGCACGTCCGAGAACAACCCCTACGAGTCGGCCTTGGATTGCGGCGCCTGCGGCGGCGACCAGGGGCTGGTGAACGCCCGCATCTTCGCCGCCATGGCCAACCGGCGGGAGGTACGACAGCTGCTGAAAGAGCAGGGCATCACTATCCCGGCCGAGACCCACTTCATCCCGGCCCTGCACGACACCACCACCGACGAGATCCACCTGGCCGACCTGGACGAGCTGCCGCCGGCAGCGCTGACCCGCGTCGACCGCATCCGCGAAGACCTCACCGCCGCCGGGCGCCTGACCGCCGCCGAGCGCTGCCGCGAGCTCGGCGAGACCGATATTTCCGGGCCGGACGCCGCCGCCCGCCGCGTAAAGCGCCATGCCCTGGACTGGACCCAGGTCCGCCCGGAGTGGGGCTTGTCGAAGAACGCCTCCTTCGTCATCGGCCGCCGAGCGCTCACGCGCACATTGAACCTAAACGGCCGCGCCTTCCTGCACAGCTACGACTACCGCGTGGACCCCAAGGGCCGGCTGCTCGAGACGATCCTCACAGGGCCCCTCATCGTCGCCCAGTGGATCAACCTGGAGCATTTCTTCTCGGTGGTCGACAACGAGGCCTTTGGCAGCGGCAGCAAGGTGTATCACAACATCGTCGGGCGCTTCGGCGTGGTCACCGGCAACCTGAGCGATCTGCGCACGGGTCTGCCCGCCCAGACCATGCTCCGCGGCGACAGGCCCTATCACCAGCCCATGCGGCTCATCACCGTCATCGAGGCCCCCTTCGGCTTGGTGGAAGACCTGCTGGCCAAGCTCTACAAGCCTCGGGAGCTGGTGCAGAACGGCTGGATCAGGCTCGTGGTGCTGGACCCGGAGACGGCCCAGGCGCAGGTGTACGACCCCAAGCACGGTGAGGGCGATGCATGGCAGCCGCAGCCCATCCGTCTGCCGGCCTGAGCGCGCATCGCAGCTCGCCGCCGCCGGTAATCCATGACCATCAGTATTCGGAGAGCCAGCCCATGCACGAGCTCAAGCACAGCCAGCTGAAGAAGCTGGAGATCATCGTCCAGGGCGAGCAGCAGGACTTCGTGCTGGACTTGCTGGATCGCGCCGGCGTCAGGGGCTGGACGGTGCTCCACAATCTCTCGGGCAAGGGCAGCCACGGCGCCCATGACGCCCACCTCATGTTCAACGAGGACGACGTGCTGGTGATGGTCATCACCGCCGTCCCGGCCGAGACCGCCGAGGCCATCCTCGAAGGCCTCACCCCGTTCTTCAACCGCCACATGGGCGTCGTCTTCAGCACCGACATCCAGGTGAGTCGGCTTGCCAAATTTCAGCCGCAGGCTTAAGGAGATACTGATTTATTGGGCATCCTGCCCAAAAATCAGACGGAGCCGGGCCTGTTCAGACA
>NZ_JAIFKJ010000383.1 GCF_019695415.1 Thiohalocapsa sp. | reverse complement strand
TTAGGGCAGCACAACCTGCACGAACTCCGACGGCCGCAGGATCTCGTCCGGGCGGGCATCGAAAATGACGTCGAGCTCGTACACGGCGCCCTTGGGGTCGATGCGCACGGCCTCGACGCCGAGGCTGTAGACCTCCGCCGGGCGGCGCTCGCCTCGGACAATGACGCTCGCGGCTTGCCCTGGGCGATAGCGTCTGAGTATGTCAGAGGTCACCAGCGCCCGGGCGAGCATGCGGTCCGTGGGCGCGACGGCTACCAACGGAGCCTGCTGCAGGCTGGTGTAGATGACGGCGCCGTCGTAGGCGTTGCGCTCCACCACAATGCCGGCGAATGGGGCGCGCAGCTCAGTCCGCTCCAGCATCACCTCGGCGGCGGCAACAGCGGCGCGTTCGGACTCCTGCTCGGCGAGCGCGGCGGCCTGGCCGAGCTCGGCGTCCTTGAGCTCCTCCATGGCGATGAGGCCGCGGTCGAAGAGCTCTTGGGCGCGGTCCAGCTCGCGCTGGGCGTCTTCGACGGCCACCGCGCTGCGGGCGAGCCGGGCCTTGGCCTCCAGCAGCGTCGCCTTCGCCTCGCGCTGATCCATGCGCAGCAGCAGCTCGCCGGCTTCGACATGCTGGCCCATGGTCACCAGAACCTCGTCTACGACGCCGTTCGCTACTGCGCGCATCTCCACTCGGTCCACCCATTCCAACCGACCGCTCAGCTCTTGGACGGCGGCGGCGACGGTCGCTCCGATGCAGAGCAGGAGCGCGAGTGCAGCGCGCGCGCCCAGCTTGTTCGCGCCGCGGCCGCTCACGGTGTTTGCTCCGTGGTACCCGGGCTCGGTTCGGTGGCGGCGTCCGCGATGGGCTTGCCCTGTAGGGCGTCCAGCTGGGCCAGGGTCAGGCTGCGGCAAAGGTCGACGGCGATGCGGTCGCGGCGGGCCTTGGTCTGGCGGCCCATGGAGTAGCCCAGGTCGGCGGTTACTTCCATCTCGTACATCGTGCGGCTCTGGTCCAGTTTGAGGTCGCGCCAATCGGCCTCGACGCGGGCCTGCTCGGCGGCGACGCTCAGCAGCGCCAGGCGCTCCAGCAGTTCCATCGCCTGCTGGCGCACAGCCATGGCTACCAGGGAGTCCTGGGCGGGGTCTGTACCGCTGCGGAGCGCATTGATTCGCTGGTTTTCGGCGAGCGCCGCCTCTACCACCGCATCGAGTTCCGGCGGCGGGGTGTCCGGTGCCGGGGCTGTTGGCTCAACTAAATTCTTCGGCAGCGCTCCCGGGGTGCCAAGGGCCTGCGCCAGGAGCGAGCGGGTCACACGGCGGGCGGCATCGCTCGCAGCCCAGCGGCGGCGGACGTGCTGATAGGCCGCCTCCAGCTCCGCCACTGCCAGGGGCGAGTACTGGCCGAGCTCTTGGCGGTTCTCGGCCCGGTCGAATTGGATGTACGCAACCGCCATGGCCTCGTTGTCGCGCATATAGCTCAAGTCCGCGAGCAGCACATCGTAGAAGCGCTGCATGATTTCCAGCCGCTGTGCCGCCGCGGCGGGCACCGTCAGCGCCCAGGCGGCATCGCGCTCCGGATCGCCGGGCCGTGCGTTCTCGAAGGCGAGGCTGTGGCAGGCCAAGAACAGCGGCTGCCGCCGCGGCAGCAGGTCGTCTTCGGCAGCCAGCTGCACCCGCGGGTGCTCGTCGGCGAAGCTCAGGGCGTCGGCCAGCGTCAGCGGGTCCGGCGGCGACTTTGCCGAGGCGCCGGCGGCTGCGAGCAGCAGCGCGAGGGTCCATAGCCGCCGAAGATGACGGCGCATGGCCCGGCTGGGCCGGTCTGGATGCTGCATCGGAGGGATGTGGAGCGGCGGTGCTGGGGTGCGGTGTTTGGATCGGCTGCGAGAGGCCCCGCCCGCGATTCGCAGGCGTATTAAGCAGGCCGAGAATCTCAGCATCGCCAGCGGCGCTTTGCAAGCGCCTCAGCGGGCATGGCTTGCGGGCTGCTGGGTGCGCGACGCGGTACCTCCTTTCCGCCCAGGCCCCAGGCACAATGGCTGACCGCTCTTGTCCTTGTCGGGAAAACACCGTCTCCGCCTGCGCCGACCGGCATCCATTTCCGCCCGTCGCTGCCGGGGACGGTGCGTTGCGCTATCATGTCGGGGTTTTTTGGCGTCGACTTCCAACGCATGGCATTGGACCCAGGCGAGCTGCCCGAGGGCCGCCTCGGCGTACGGGTGTATTACGAGGACACCGACGCCGGCGGCGTTGTCTACCACGCCCGCTACCTGCACTTTATGGAGCGCGCTCGCACCGAATGGCTGCGTGGCCTGGGCTTCGAGCAGGATCGCGTGCGTGCCGAGCACGGGGTGCTGTTCGCTGTGCGCCGGATGGACATCGCTTTCCTGCACCCAGCCAGGTTTAACGACCTGCTGCGGGTGGACACAGTGATCACCGATCACGGCCGCGCGAGCCTGGACTTCGCGCAAACCGTGCTGCGCGAGGACGATGCCCAACCCTGCTGCCGGGCCACCGTCAATATCGCCTGCCTGGATGCCGAGCGCCTGCGCCCGGCGCGCATTCCCGAGGACATTATGACCGCTATTCTCCCGGAGGCTCACGCCCGTGGGCGCTGAATTGTCGCTGCTGGATCTGGTGCTCAACGCGAGCCTGATGGTGCAGCTGGTGCTGCTCATCCTGGTGCTCGCGTCCGTGCTCTCCTGGGCCGCCATCTTCGAGCGCTCCCGGGTGCTGAAGCGCGCCCGGGCTGCCGCCGACGACTTCGAGGGCCGCTTCTGGTCCGGCGGCGACCTGAGCGCCCTGTATCGCGACCTGGGCCAGGAGGAGAGCCGCGGCCTCACCGGCCTGGCGGCGATCTTCCGCAACGGCTTCCGCGAATACGCCCGGCTGCGTAAGAACGATCCCAACGACACCATGGCCGTCATCATGGGCGCCGAGCGCTCCATGCGCGTGGCCCTCAGCCGCGAGATGGACCGGTTGGAGAACAACCTGCCCTTCCTTGCCACTGTCGGATCGGTGAGCCCTTACATCGGCCTGTTCGGGACCGTCTGGGGCATCATGCACGCCTTCCATGCCCTAGGTAACGTCCAGCAGGCGACGCTGGCGTTGGTGGCGCCGGGCATCTCCGAGGCCCTGGTGGCGACGGCCATCGGGCTCTTCGCTGCCAGCCCGGCAGTGGTCGCCTACAACCGCTATTCCAACCAGGTAGAGCGGCTCAACAACCGCTACGAGGAATTCATGGAGGAGTTCTCCACCCTGCTGCAGCGCCAGGGCCGCGGCGCCATGAGCAGCGCGGGGCAAGCCGCATGAAGCGCAAGGAGCGCCGCGAGCGCCGCAAGCCCATGGCGGAGATCAACGTCGTCCCCTACATCGACGTGATGCTGGTGCTGCTGGTGATCTTCATGGTCACGGCGCCGCTCATCACCCAGGGCGTGAAGGTGGACCTGCCGCAGGCGGCCGCAGACCCACAGCTCGGTGACGGCGCGCTGCCGGTGGTCATCCATATCGACCAATTCGGCGACACCTATCTGGACCTGGGCGACAACGAGCTGCTGCCGGTGGACCAGCAACTGCTGTTCGAGCGCCTGGTAGGCGTGCTGGACGAGGCGCCGGCGACGCCGATCATGGTGCGCGCGGACCAGTCCATCGACTACGGCCTGGTGGTGGACGCCATGGTGGCGGCGCAGGCGGCGGGGGCACCGAGCGTGGGGCTGGTAACCCAGCCACCGCCGGGCATGGACGCCGCCCGCGGGCCGGGCTGATCGGGCGCCATGTGGCAGATCTGGACCCAGTATCCGAAGGCGTTCCTGTGGTCGCTCCTTCTGCACCTCACCCTTGCCGCCATGATGTTCTTCGGCATCGACTGGCTCGTGCGCAATCAAGAGCTGGGGGCCTTCGAGAACGCCATTCAGGCGCAGATGCGCCTGACGCCGGACATCGAGCGGCGGGTGGAGGCGCTGCGTGCCAGCGCCGCGCCGCCGCCGCCGGCCGAGCCGCCGTCTGTCTCCGAGCCGACGCCGCCCGAGGCACCTGAGCCCCCGGCCCCAGAGCGCAGCGCCGAAGTCGACCGCGAGGCCGCCATGGCGCGGGCTGTGGAGCTGGAGCGACAGCGGCAGGCCGAGCTGGAGCGGCAAGCGCTTGAGCGAGAGGCGGAGCAGGAACGCCAGCGCGAAGCGCAGCGCCAGGCGGAGCTGGAGCGCCAGGCGGAGCTGGAGCGCAAGCGCCAGGCCGAGGAGGAAGCCCGCCGCCGTGCCGAGGAAGACATCCGCCGCAAGGTCGCCGAGGAAGCGGCGCGCCGTGCGGA
>NZ_JAIFKJ010000330.1 GCF_019695415.1 Thiohalocapsa sp. | reverse complement strand
TCCTTAGGCGCAGCGAAACCCTCCGCAGGCGGGTCTGGTGCCAACTCGCGAAAACAGTTTCCCTCGAGGAGTAGATCCCATGCCACGCGTCAGTATCGTCGGTTCCGGCTTCGGGGCGCTCACCGCCATTTCGTCGCTGCGGGCGGCCGACCCGAGCCTCGACATCACGGTGGTGAGCCCGAAGCCCGAGTTCGTTTACTACCCGGGCCTCATCTGGGTGCCGTCGGGTCTGCGCAGCGGTGAGGATTTGCGCATCGACCTGGTGTCCTTCTTCCGGCGCATGCAGGTCACACACCACGCGGCCGAGGCCATCGGCCTGAGCGACGACGGCCGCACGCTGCACACCAGCGACGGCGACATCGACAACGACGGCCTCATCATTGCCAGCGGCGGGCGCTTCATCAAAAAGCTGCCGGGCATCGAGCATGCCATCACCCCCTGCGAGGGCATCCCCGCCGCCGAGGCCATTCGCGATCGGCTGAAGGCGCTTGACGGCGGCACCGTGGCCATGGGGTTTGCCGGCAACCCGAAGGAGCCTTCGTCCATGCGCGGCGGGCCCATCTTCGAGTTCTTGTTCGGGCTCGACCGCCAGCTGCGCCGGGAGGGGCGCCGCGAGCGCTTCCGTATTGTCTTCTTCACCCCGGCGGAGCGCCCCGGCAACCGGCTCGGGCCCAAGGCTGTGGACAAGCTCCTGGGGGAGATGCACAAGGTGGGCATCGAGACCCACCTGGGACACAAGATGAAGGGTTTCACCGCCGACAAGGTCATGACCGAAGGCGGCGAGATCCCGGCGGATCTCATCGTCTTCATGCCCGGCATGACCGGCAACCAGTGGTTCGACAGCACGCAGCTGCCACGCTCGCCGGGCGGGCTCATCCAGGCGGATGCGCACTGCCGGGTACCGGGCACCGAGCGCGTCTATGTGGTCGGCGACTCCGGCAGCTTTCCGGGGCCCGACTGGATGCCCAAGCAGGCGCACATGGCAGACCTTCAGGCCAAGGCGGCGGCCAAGAATCTCGTGGCGGAATTCAAGGGCGAGGCCGCGGATGCCACCTTCGACGTGGAGCTGCTCTGCATCGTCGACGCCAATGACCGCGGCATGGTGGTCTGGCGCACCGAGAAGCGAAACTGGATTCTGCCCAACTCCGTCGCCTTCCATTGGCTGAAGCGGGGCTTCGAGTGGTGGTATCTGCGGCAGTATCGACTTTAGAGGGCTGAGGGCTGAGGGCTAGTACACTGGCCGCTCGCCGTATTTGCGGCGCAGGTCCTTGGCCGCCGCGCTCGCCGCATCGACGATGGCGCTCTGTTGGCCTCGGCGCTTGCCGCGGTAGACCTGGTCCACGCCGACGGCGCCCGTGGTCTTGCGCCATGCCCGCACGCGCAAGTCCACCCGATTCAGGCCGCCGCTGTAGCGCTCCACGCTGACGACGGCGGGATCGATCACCACCTCCGCCTCGTTGCTCTCGCCGCGGGCGGAGAGTGGGAATACGGTGGCGAAGGCGCCGGACTCGCCCACCGTGCGCACGATTTCACGCTGCAGCCAATTGCGGTCTGTCGCCGAGGCCCCGCTGAACTGCACCGGCGATACCGCTGCGGCCAGGGGACCGCGGTAGGTCTCGTCGTTGGCGATGGCGATGGACCCAGGGCCACCGCCCGAGGAACCGCACGCAGTGAGTGCAACGGCAAGGACGATGGAGCAGAGCGCAATGAGCAGAGAGCGGAGCATGGGACGCCTTTTCTCGGGTCGGGGACGATCCGGAACCGCGCCGGGCCGCGCAGCCGGGATGACTGCTCATTGTCCTGCGAGGACACGCGAGTTGCCAAGGTGGCCGGACCGCCGGAACACGTCGGGGCACTGCCTGGCAGCCGGACTCGGCTGCGGGCTATGCACATTGCGGACGGCGGCGCGCGGCTGCGACGTCAGCGCAGATGTCTCGTCCTGACGCGCTCGGTTGATCTGCCGCGCGCAGCAGCGCATAATGGCAGGCTTCGCTGCTTAAATGAAGCCTGGGCGACTGCCTGCGCGGCATGGCGTGCGCGTCTGTCGCGGGAAACGAAATGCCCGAAACGCTTCACTGTCAGCATTCTGCTGTGACGCGACGCCTGTTGCCTGCCGTTGGCTGTGGCGGTTACCGCAGCGGCGGCGCTGACGTTGGGCGGCGTACTCCTTGCCTCACCGCACGTGCCAGGCATCCGGCCTGGATGTCGGGAGGCTCATGATCCGAGAGGAGACCCATGCGACATTACGAAGTGGTGTTTCTGGTGCACCCAAGCCAGAGCGAACAAGTGCCGGCGATGATCGACCGCTACCGCAGCAACCTGGAGGGGCGCGGCGGCAGGATCCATCGGCTGGAGGACTGGGGTCGGCGCCAGCTTGCCTATCCCATCAACAAGGTGCACAAAGCGCATTACGTGCTTATGAACATCGAGTGCGACAAGGAGGCCCTGGACGAGCTGGAGAACGCCTTCCGGTTCAACGACGCGGTGCTGCGCAACCTCATCATCCGGCGCAATGCGGCCGTGACCGAGCCCTCGCCCTTGCTTAAGGGCGAGGACGAGGGCGGCGACGAGCGCGGTGAGCGCAGCAGCGAGCGCCGCCCCCGCCGCGACGAGGAAGGCGGCTCCCGCCCGCGTCGTGAGGACGCCTGAGGCCGCCGCAAGGCCCCAGGTTGTTAACCCAGCACCGAGAGGATACGCACTATGGCCCGCTTTTTTCGCCGCAAGCGCTACTGCCGGTTCACGGCGGAAGGCATCACGGAGATCGACTACAAGGATCTCAACCTGCTCAAGGCTTACGTCAGCGAGTCCGGCAAGATCGTGCCGAGCCGCATCACCGGCACCTCCGCCAAGTACCAGCGCCAGCTTGCCGATGCCGTTAAGCGTGCGCGCTTCCTGGCACTGCTGCCCTACACCGACGGGCACTGATTGACGCGGTGTCTGCCGATTGTCGGCCACCCACGGCACAAGCTCGTACCAGCGACTCGTTCGACGCGCGGCTTGTCTTGTTCCGGGCGAAGGGCGGCTCTAGAACAGCATTTTCGAGGAACCCCTAGTGGACGTCATTCTGCTGAAGAAGATCGGCGGCCTCGGTGACCTCGGCGACAAGGTCGCCGTGCGCCCGGGCTTCGGTCGCAACTATCTGATACCCCAGGGCGCCGCGGTGCCCGCCACCGCTGAGAACCTGGAGGCCTTCGAGGAGCGGCGCGCCGAGCTGGAGGCCCAAGCCGCGGAAGCGCTCGCCCACGCTGAGAGCCGCCGCGAGCATCTCGAGGGTCTGACGGTCACCGTCCCGCGCAAGGCGGGTGAAGAAGGGCGGTTGTTCGGCTCCGTCGGCACCGCAGACATTGCCGGTGCGCTCTCCGAAGCCGGCTATCCGGTCGAGAAGAGCGAGGTGCGCCTGCCCCAGGGTCCCTTCCGCAACATCGGCGAGTACGAGGTGGAGGTGCAACTGCACTCGGACGTGAGCGTCGTCATCCTCCTCGAAGTCGTCCCCGGGGGCTGATCAGAAACGCAGACGAATTCAGGTTACCGTCCCCACAATTTAGGCGCCGTCGCTGTTCCATAGTAGCGGCGTATTGGGGACTAATACGGGGACGGTAACCCTAACTGCCGGCAGATTTGATTCGTCGGTCACCATCCTTCGTGTCAGCATGGGCTCGCGCGGTCGAGCCAGCTCTAGACGGCGGTCGCCGGGCCGTCTGTACGCCCCTGACTCGCACTCTGTTGCCGGCCGCCGAGCGGCCCTTGCCCGAGGGCATCCTTGGGCCGACAATCCTCCCTCACCCCAGCGCCCGCTGAGACTGCGCCGCACGCTTGGCCAAGACCTGGCCGAGACGTGGCTGATCGGCCGTTTTCCCAGTCCAAACAGGAGGATGCCCCGTGGATCTCGACGACCATGAACCCCCTGGGGAAGCGCCGTTCGGCGGCGATCTCAGCGCCGGCGCAGCCTTCGAGGGCATGCGCGTGCCGCCGCACAATGTCCAGGCGGAGCAGTCCCTGCTCGGTGCCCTCATGCTGGAGAACGGCACCTGGGAGCTGGTGGCGGACAAGGTGCGGGAGGTGGATTTCTACCGCCGCGAGCATCAGCTGATCTTCCGCGCCGTAGCGCTGCTGGCGGATGACGATCAGCCCTTCGACGTCGTCACGCTGGCCGAGACGCTGGAGAAGCGCAAGCTGCTGACCGACGTCGGCGGCATGGACTACCTGGCGGAGATCGACCGCAACACGGCGAGCGCCGCCAATGCCGCGCACTACGCCCGCATCATCCGCTTCAACTCGGTGCTGCGCCAGCTCATCAAGGCCGG
>NZ_JAIFKJ010000081.1:1352-11533 GCF_019695415.1 Thiohalocapsa sp. | reverse complement strand
AGCTGACGGCGGCCTGCGAGTCGGTGGGGCTGTTCGATGACCCGCGGCGCATCGGCTACAGGCGCCAGTGGGAGCAACTGGTGCGCGAGCGGAGCTATCGGCTGGTGGACCATGCGCTGGTGCCCAGAGGACTTCGACGAGCGCCTGGAGGCCCTGACGCGCGCCCGGTCGCTGGCGCGGACGCTGCTGGTGGTCTCGGTGATGCTCGCCAACCAGAACGACCCCCGCGGCGAGCGCTTCCGCGATGGTGTGATGACCCGGCGCGGCACCTTCCAGAAGTACTACACCCAGGGTGAGATCAATGCGTTTCTGGAGGAGGTGCTGGACGAGGAGGCGATCCCGGTGGCCCCGGGCGTGCACTACGTCTTTCGGGACAAGGACGCCGAGCAGCGGCTGCTGGTGAACCGCCACCGCCGTCGCCGGAACCTGCTGCGCATCCCGCCGAGGCCCGACCACAGGCGGCCCACGAGCGCAACCGCCTGGGCAACCTGGTCTGCGACCGCCTCGGCGCCGCGGCAGACTTTCTCGTCACCGACGAGGACATGCTCGAAGTCGCGCGCTGGGTGGCTCGCAACACGCCCTTCGACCGGCTGTACTTCTATGGCAAGGACTTACCGATCCATGTGAGCTTCCAGCCGGAGCCGCACGGGCAGGTGGTGGTCATGCGGGCGACGGCGGCCGGTCGTCTCGTCCCCCGTGTGGTTTCCCGAGACGCTTTGTAAGTCAACACAGTCGCATTGGCCGGACCTGTCGCTGAGGACCGTGGCGACCAGTTGGCGCCCCTGATGCTCAGCCCTCAGCCCTCAGCCCTCAGCCCTCAGCCCTACTGTGGGCCTGAAGCCCGAGGTGGAATCGAAAACCTGAGGCATCTGCAAACATCTGGCGTGATCGAGCCACCTATCAGTGCTGCGCGAAGAAGTTGCCGATGAGCTGCTTCAACCAGGCCGCCTCGGCGCCGAGCACGCCGCGGTGGGCAGGCTCTGCCAGCGCGCGGGCCAAGGCCTCGCTTTGGGCACGGCGGGCAGCTGCGATCTCGGCGAGGCGCTCCTGAAGCTCGGCATTGCCGGCGAGCAGTGGCGCAAACTGCGCCTTCGGGATCTCGATGAGCCGCACATTGGTGGCGGTTCTGGCTGTGGAGTAACGAGGCTCTCCAGTGAGCAGAGACAGCTCGCCGAAGCATTGGCCGGTGCCCAGGCGCTCGATCTCCTTGACCTGGCCCTCGAGCGCGCGGCTCAGCACCACAATGCCGGTGGCAATGACGAACATGGAGTCGCCGCTCTCACCCTGCTCCACGATGCGCTCGCCGACGCCCACTTCCCGCGGCGTCAGCCCTTCGGCCAAAGACGCAATCTCGTCGTCGGAAAGCGGCGTGAACACGGCCACATTGCGCAGCACTTCGGTGACGCTCGGCAGCGCAGCCACCGGGGACTCGGCGCGGCGGGCGTCGATCTGGTAGGTGACGGCCGCAGGCGCGATGCCGGCTTGTCGAAACTGCTCATGGATGGCCAGCGACAGCTCGTCCATCGCCGCATAGCGCCAGGGATAATCCGGGAAGTGCACGAACACCATGTAGCGAAAGGGCCGACCCGGGTCGCAGAAATAGACCAGCGGCGCTGGATCGCGCAGCACGCGGCGACAGCTCAAGGCGGCCTTCAGCAGCAGCTCGCGCACCAGGTGGGGTGACACCTCGCAGCTGACCGCGACCTCGAACCAATAGGCATAGGTGCGGTTGGGGCGCTGGTAGTTGTGGACGGTACTGGTGGCGGCGCGCTTGTTGGGCACCACGTACAGGCTCGCATTCCAGGACCGGATGCGCGTCGAGCGCCAGGTGATGTCGACCACCTCTCCCAGGGTGCCATCGTCGAATTCCACCCAGTCACCGATGCGGTAGGGCTGATCGATCCCCAGGGCCACACCGGAGAAGAGATCCGCAATGGTGTTCTGCATTGCCACACCGAGCACACCCGCCACCACCCCCGTCGAGATCAGCACGGCCCCGGTGTCGAGATGCAGGATGCGGCTCAGGACGACCAACGCCGCGATGCTGTACACGGCAACAGAAGCCGCCCCCTGGATGACGCCTGGGGCCGCCGTGCCTGTAAGCCGGGTGTAGGCGTCCTGCCAGACGAAAATGCGGAGCCCTTGATCGATGAAGAAGGCCACGGCCGCATAGAGCAGCAATGTGATCAGAATGCTCGGATAACGACTCAGGCCGTCCAGCGCCTCCGTTTGGGCAAGAAAGCCCTCCAGGGCGTCCACCAGCCACAGCAGCAAGGGCAGCGCCACGAGGCCGAGCAGCCAAAGCAGCTTGGGATGTCTGGAACGGGCTTGCGGCATGATGAGGGATCAGGCCTGAGCGGGCACCGAAGCGGAGCAGCCTCAACTCGCGCGCTCGACGTGCTCTTCGCGCTCGCGCTGCTGCAGCTCCCACATCGCGGCGTACACGCCGTTGTCGGCCAGCAGCCGTGTATGGCTGCCGTGCTCGACGACGCGTCCGGCGTCCATCACCAGGATGCGGTCGGCGTCGACGATGGTGGACAACCGATGCGCGATGGCCAGCGTGGTGTGGTGCTCCGCCACCTCGGCCAGGGTCTGCTGGATGGCCTGCTCGGTATGACTGTCCAGCGAAGAGGTTGCCTCGTCGAACACCATGATACGCGGGCGCTTCAGGATGGCCCGGGCGATGGCGACGCGCTGCTTCTCACCACCCGAGAGCTTGAGGCCGCGCTCACCGACCACCGTATCCCAGCCGTCCGGCAAGCTCTCGATGAACGTGCGGATATGCCCCAGCTCCCCGCCGCCCTCCAGCTCCTCCAAGCTCGCCTCCGGGCGGCCCTAGGCCCGGTGGTTGCGGCTGCTGTCGTTGACGACCACCGTGTCCTTCGGAGCGATCCCGATCGCGGCACGCCGCATCTGCTCCCTCCCCCGTCGTGTATCCTGTCGGTCCATTCTGATGCGCCCGCCGGTGACGTCGTAGGAGCGGAACAGCAGCCTCGCGAGCGTCGACTTGCCGGCGCCGCTGTGGCCGACGACGGCGACCTTCTCGCCGGGCTCGATGCGGAAGTCCACGTCCTTGAGAATCGCCCGCTCCGGTGCGTAGTGGAAGTCCACGTGCTCGAAGCGCACGGCGCCGCGGGCGAGCTTGAGCGCCGGCGCACCCGGCGCGTCTTCGATCTCGGGCTCGCGCTCCAAGAGCTTGAACACCAAGTCCATATCGGCCAGCGCATACTTGATCTGCCGATAGACGATGCCGAGAAAGCCCAAGGGAATGAACAGCTGCAGCATGAAGGCATTCACCAGCACCAGATCGCCGATGCTCATGCTGCCGTCCACCACGCCCTGCGCCGCGAAGAACATGATCACGGTGACGCCGAGCGCGATGATGCTGCCCTGGCCGAAGTTCAGCAGCGACATGGAGCTCTGACTCTTGACCGCGTACTCCTCCCATTCGCTCAAGGTCCCGTCGTAGCGCTCCAGCTCCATCTGCTCGTTGCCGAAGTACTTGACCGTCTCGTAGTTGAGCAGGCTGTCGAAGGCCTGCGTGTTGGCCTGGCTGTCCAGCACATTCATGCGCCGGCGATAGTCCATGCGCCATTCGGTAATGGCGAAGGTGAAGGCGACGTAGATGGCCACGGTGCCGAAGGTCACCAGCGTAAAGACCAGGGCGTACTTGGTCAGCAGCACGGCGGCGACCAGCGTGAACTCCACCAGCACCGGGATCACGCTGAACACCAGATAGTTCATGATGGTGGACACCGAGCGCGTGCCGCGCTCCAGGTCCCGGCTCACGGCGCCGCTCTGGCGCTCCAGGTGATAGCGCAGGGAGAGCTTGTGCAGGTGATCCAGCACCCGGGTGGAGAGGCGCCGCATGGCCCGGTAGCGCACCCGCGCGAAGATCACGTCCCGCAGCTCGTTGAAGAGCGAGCCTGCGAGCTTCAGCACCCCGTAGGCCAGCAGCAGCGAGACCGGCAGCACCAGCATCTGCGCCTGCGTATTCTCGAAGGCATCCACGATGTCCTTCAGCACCAGAGGCACGCCGACATTGGCAAACTTGGCCAGCACCAGGCACCCGAGTGCCAGCACCGCTCGGCCACGGAACTCCCACAGGTACGGCAGCATGCCACGCAGGTTGTGCCAGTCGCGGCGGTCGTTGTGGATGGCTTCGGTGGCGAAAATGCGGTTGACCATGGGTACGGCTGGCTCGAACGGCTGGCTGGACGATCAGAGTAACGAGTTTCGAGGGATGAGAGTATCGAGTTACGAGGGACGAGGGGCGAGGCTTGTCCCGACCTCGATACTCGCCCCTCGCAACTCGTTACTCGTACCCCTCACCCCTCGCCAACAATTGAGAGCCACGCCGCTCAACCCAACCTGCGGGGGCTACACGTGATGGAGCGAGACCATGGCCAGAGACGCGAACGAACCCATGCCGGACGGCAGCGGCTGCGCGCTGCAGGAGCCCTTTGCGCTGCAGGTGCTGGGGCCGGACATGGAGCCCGAGTTCCCGGACAAGTGCATCGTCATCATCGAGCCTACCGAGGTCTGCCGCAACGGCATGTACGTCTTCGCGGAGGTGGAAGGCGTGCGCTGGTTCCGGCAGTACCTGCATGACGAGCAGGGTCGCGAGCGGCTGGTGGCGTTGAACGAGCGCTTCCCGGACATCGACCTGGCCGGGCTCGATTGGAAGGTGCTGGGCGTCATCATCCAGCGCAACATCCGCCGGAAAATCAAGGCCTACGAGTACCCTGACGGCCCCTCCAACCGGCCGCAGAGCCGCATCAACGCCGTCGACATCACTGCGTCGTGACAGCCTTCAGCTGGGCCGGTACCCAAGACCCGATCGACATCGCCGCCGTCCAGTCGCGGCGGGGACGCCGCTCCCAGGGGCCGCGCCCGGTGCTGCGGGCGGTGGTCCTTGCCTGTGCCGCGGTGTTGCTCGCGGCAGGCTGCCAACGAGCGGATGACAACGGCGACACTGCCAGCGGCGAGGCGCCGCGCCAGAAGCCCAGCGGCCACCTGGTTACCACAGTTGTTACCGAGCGCGCCCCCGTCTCTACCCAGCACGAGCGCCCGGGCACGCTCCGCCTGCGCCGACTGGTGCGCCTGCACACCCAGGAAGAGGGGCGCATCGAGCAACTGGACATCTTCGAGGGCGACCGCGTCGACCGGGGCGAGCTGCTGGTCCGGCTCGACGACGCGGTGCTGCGGGCCGAGCTGACCAAGACCCGCGCAACGCTGGCGCAGGAGCGGCTCGACCTCAAGCGCTTCCAGGACCTCGCCGCGCGCAACGCCGCGTCCCAGGACGACCTGGCCCAGGCGCGCACAGCAGTGGCGCTGGCGGAGGCGGACCTCGAGCTGCTGGAGCTTAGGCTCGCAAACACCCGCATCACGGCGCCCTTCGCCGGCGTCGTCACCCAGCGTCTGGCGGAGCCCGGCGACTTCGTCACCAAGAACACGCTTCTGCTCACCCTCGCCGATCCCGACTCCCTGGTGGCGGAGGTCTATGTCTCCGAGCTGGTGCTGCCGCACATCAGCGAAGGCGACCCGGCGCGCATCCGCATCGACGCCTTGGGGGGCCGGCGCTTTGCCGGTGAGATCCTGCGCATCCACCCCACCCTCTCGGAGGCCAACCGCCAGGCCAAGGTTGAGATCCGCTTCGACGCCATTCCAGAGGGCGCCCGCGCGGGGCAGTTCGTGCGCGCGGAGCTCGCCACCGCCGCCGTGGCTCGCCTGCTGGTGCCCTTCCGCGCCCTACGCCAGGACCGCGACGGCCAGTTCGTCTGGGTCATGGACGACGCCAGCGAGGCCGCGCGCCGGCCCGTGCGCGCCGGCATGCGCATCGCCGACCGAGTGGAGATCCTGGACGGCCTAGAGCCCGGCACCCGGGTCGTCACCCGCGGCTTCCTCGGCATTGCCGAGGGCAAGCAGCTCACGCGCGTGGACGACGACGCAGGCCCGTCCATCGCCACACCGGATGCGACGCCTGAGGCCGTGGACAGCATGCCGTGATCGCAGCGCCGTGGGGCCGTTGTAAGCTCGCCGGCGCAAGCGCCGGCAGCGATCGCGATCGGCGGACCTGCTAGCGTTCACGGACAACATCGAGCCGAGGTACGGGCGATTTGATGCATGATGTCGGCATCTGACATCAGAGGCGAAGACCATGCGCACCGTGATCGACCTGCCGGATGAGCAAATCGAACCGCTGAAGGAGCTGGCAAGCGCCCTCAACATCTCCCGCGCCGAGCTGATCCGGCGCGCCGTGGCAGACTATCTGTGCCGGTTCGAGGCCCCTGCGGATGACACCGCGTTCGGCATCTGGAAGCAGCAAGGTGAAGACGGACTGGCCTACCAGGAGCGCATGCGCTCGGCATGGGACCGGTGAAGGCACTGCTCGACACCAACATCCTAACCGACTACCTGAACGGCGTAATCGCGGCCCGGGACGAGATCGGCCGCTACCAGCGCCCCCTGATCAGCCTGATCAGCCTGATCACCTGGATGGAAGTCCTCGCGGGTACGCCGACGGGCCACGCACAGGCGGTCCGCGCCTTCCTGCGCCGCTTCGAGTGCGTGGGCATTGACGCCGACATCGCCGAGCGCGCAGTGGAGGTGAGACAAACACACCGGCTCAAGCTGCCCGACGCCACCGCCTTGGAGCACAGCGCCCTGCTGGTGACGCGCAACACCAAGGACTTCTCCGGGGAAGAGCCCGGCATCCGTGTTCCCTATTCGTTGTAGGGCTTCTTTGTACCAATCGCAGCCAGCTCGCTCCCACCGGCTCGTCCGGGGCGCAGAGCCCCCGCACCCGCGTGACACTGCAGAGCTCGTCGGCTCAGCAGGATGTCAGCCCTCAGCCGCCCGCAGCTCCGCTGCCCGTATGCACTTGAGCACCTCGTACGGATACCGGGCCTCCAACAGCTCGTACACGGGTTTGAGCGGCATGGCGGGGCCGTCGGCGAGCTGGTGCAGGGCGTTGCGGACGCGTTTGATGTCCGCATCCGGCAGATCGACGACCTCCGACAGATCGGCGGCGCCGGCCCGGATGCAGCGTTCGAGATGGCCCCAAACGGTGCTTTCGGCAAAGCCGCGGCGCTCAGCGACCTGGGCCGGCGTGAGCCCCTGGCGCAGCAGCACCAGGGAGGCGAGGTCCGAGTCGCGGGCCTCGTCGCCCGCGTCGCGCGCCGGCGGATGCGCCGGCAAGTCGCGGCTGCGGTCCCGGGGCAGATTCGGCAGGTTGGCGGGGCGGCCGTGCTCGGCCTCGTGCTCGGCAAGCGCGGCGAGGAAGTCGTCCGCGAAGCGCTCCAGCTTGATGGCGCCGACGCCGCTGATACGGCTGAATTCGTCCCGGTTGCGCGGGCGGTAGGTCAGCATCTCCCGAAGCGCTGCGTCGCCGAAGATCATGTAGGGTGCGACATTCTGCGCAGTGGCCAGCTCCCGACGGCACTGGCGCAGGCGCTCCCACAGGGCCTGGGCCTCTGGGTCGCCCGGTGCCACGACCGGGCCCGTGCGCCGCTCGCCGCGGGCCTTCTGCTCCGGGTCCTTGCGCAGGCGCACCGGCTGCTCGCCGCGCAGCACCGGACGCGCCGCCTCGGTGAGCCTTAAGCCCCCAAAGCCCTCGACGTCCACCGCGGCGAGCCCGGCGGCGACGAGCTGACGGTAGACGGACTTCCACTGATCGGCCTTCAGCTCCCTGCCGATGCCGAAGGTGCTGACGCGCTCGTGGCCGAACTTGCGGATGCGCACCGTGTCCTTGCCCAGCAGCACGTCGGTGAGATGCGCGGCGCCGAACTTCTGCCCGGTGCGGTAGATGCAGGACAGCGCCTTCTGCGCCGCGACGCTGCCGTCCCAGGTGTCCACCGGCGTGAGACAGGTATCGCAGTTGCCGCAGGGCTCCGGGACCGCTCGCCGAAGTAGTTGAGCAGGGTCCGGCGGCGGCATTCGATGCTCTCGCAGAGGCCAATCAGGGCATCGAGCTTGTGGTGCTCGACGCGCTTGAAGCGTTCCTCGCCCTCGCCCTTGTCGATGAACTGCCGCAGCATGACGACGTCGGAGAGCCCGTAGCAGAGCCAGGCGTCCGCCGGCAGGCCGTCACGGCCGGCGCGGCCGGTCTCCTGGTAGTAGGCCTCGACGCTCTTCGGCAGGTCCAGGTGCGCGACGAAGCGCACGTCCGGCTTGTCGATGCCCATCCCGAAGGCGATGGTCGCCACCACCACGACGTTGTCGCCCTGGATGAACCGTGCCTGCCGCGCCCGGCGCTCCTCGGGCGGATGACCGGCGTGGTAGGCGATGGCGTCGAACCCCTGGGCGCGTAGAAACTCCGCCGTCTCGTCCACCCTGCGGCGCGACAGGCAGTAGACGATGCCGGCATCATTCGGGTGCTCGGCACGCAGGAAGTCGAGCAGCTGGCGGCGGGGCTGGGTCTTTTCGACGATGCGATAGCGGATGTTCGGCCGGTCGAAGCTGGAGACGAACAGTTCGGCCTGGCCGAGTTGCAGACGGGTGACGATCTCGTTGCGGGTCGGCGCGTCGGCCGTGGCCGTGAGCGCGATACGCGGGATGTCCGGCCAGCGCTGGTGCAGGCGGTCCAGCTGGATGTACTCGGGCCGGAAGTCGTGCCCCCACTGGGACACGCAGTGGGCCTCGTCGATGGCGAAAAGCGCCGGCCTGACGCGGTCCAGCAGCGCCAGGAAGCGCTCCGTGAGCAATCGCTCCGGCGCCACGTAGAGCAGGTCGAGCGCACCGTCCAGCAGCGCCTGCTCCACCCGCTGCTGCTCGTCAGGCATCAGGGATGAGTTGAGAAAGGCCGCGCGCACGCCGAGCTGCCTGAGCGCATCCACCTGGTCCTGCATCAGCGCGATCAGCGGCGAGACGACGATGCCGGTGCCGGGCCGCAGCAGCGCCGGAATTTGGTAGCAGAGGGACTTGCCGCCGCCCGTCGGCATCAGCACCAGCGCATCGCCGCCGGCGCTCACGTGCTCGATGATCCGCTGCTGCGCGCCGCGGAAGCTGGGGTAGCCGAAGACGCGGTTCAGGAGCTCGAGCGGCGTATCGGGCGCGGTATCTGCCATGGCCGGGACTTAAGGAGCAGACTCATGCACCAGTGCACACGCGTTGCACCGCCTGGCCAGCCTCCATGCAAGTACGGCCGCCGATGGCGCAGCAGGCGCGGGTGGACGGTGCGTGCTGAGCGGAGCTTCGACGTCGCGCGCAGGCCCGCCGTCCGGAATCGCCGTCAGCCCAAGATGCGAAAGCGCACATCCGCATCGTACGGATCCACGTCGGCGATGCCGAGTCGCAGCTGCTGGTCCAGGCGAAGGTCGGACTTGGCGCGCAGCTTGGTCTCCAGCGCCAAGTCGGGAACCATCACGGTATCCTTGCGCTCGCCGAGCTCGACAACGACGCCTTCCCCCTGCCAGTCCTTTTGCCGCCGCAGATACATGAGCTTCCAGTGCAGGTTGGACTGGCGCTCGGCGCGGCGTACGGCGATGCCGCCCTGATCGGCCTCGCCGGCGCGGGCACTCACCTGCTCCGCCGTCAGCGGCGTATCGCCGCGCAGCGCGGCGCGCAACTGCTGGTGCACCAACAGATCGGCATAGCGCCGCAGCGGGCTGGTGGCGCGGGCATAAGCGTCGAGCCCGAGCCCGAAGTGCGGCCCGGGCTCGACGCTGGTGCGGCTCGGCTTGAACTGGCGCCGATAGGCATACATGGCCGCCATGCTCTCGGGCTGCTGGATACTGTCAGGCGGCGGCTGGGTGGCATGGGGGATGGGCACAGCCCGCTCGCCACACCAGGCGGCGGCGGCCTCGCCGGCCATGAGCATCAGATCCATCACCATGGCGCGGGAGCCGTGACGGTCGATGGGGCGGATGACGATCTCGCCGTCCTGGACCCGTACGCTCACTTCCGGCAGGTCGATACCTGCGGCACCCTGGGTCTCGCGGCGGGCACGGAAGCGCGCAGCGGCCGCTTCCAGGGCCGCAAATGGCGCCTCGGCGAGCCGGGCCTCGGCCTGCGCATCGCTCCAGCGCCGGGCGCGGATCCAGGGGGGGCGGATCTCGATATCGGCGAGCCGGCCGGCGCCCCTCACGGTGAGGCCGACAGACAGACCCGGGGGGATGTGCCGCAAGCCAGACCCCCGCGTCCACTTCCCGGCCCCCGGCCCGCACACACCCACGCCCCAC
>NZ_JAIFKJ010000081.1:0-1342 GCF_019695415.1 Thiohalocapsa sp. | reverse complement strand
TACGTAGTTCTGTCCAACTTCGTTTATTGATTCGTGTTTCTCCTCGCTTGTCTTCTGCTTTGTTGTTTTTTGTTGTGTAAGAGATGGTTATAAGAGACAGGGGCCTCGGCCTGCGCATAGGTCAGGCGCTGGGCGCGGATCCAGGTGGGGCGGATCTCGATATCGGCGAGCCGGCCGTCGCCCGTCACGGTGACGCCGAACGACAGTGCCGGGGAGATGTCCTGCAGGCCGAGCCCGAGCTGCTCTGTCACGGCCGCCGGCAGCATATTGACGATGCCCTCCGGCAGGTAGAGGTTGGCCCCACGGGCGCGGGCCTCGCGGTCCAGCGCGTCGTCGGGGGTCACCAGGGAGGCAACGTCCGCCACATGCACCCAGATACGCTCGCCATCGATGCTGACGGCGTCGTCCGGGTCCTGGTTGCCCTCGTCGTCGATGGCAAAGGCGGGCAGATGGGTGAGGTCCAACCGTTCCTCGTCGGGCAAGGCCGGAATCGGCAAGGCCGGATCGCTGATCGCCACATTGCTGCGGGCGGGATAGGGATTATGCTCCGCTGGCCAGTAGCCGACGCTCACGAGAAAGCGGTGCGCCGCCTGCGGTGTCTCCGGCAGATCCAGCGCCTTGAGGATTCGGCTGTGCTCGCCCTGCTGGTTGGCGAGGCGCTCCACCTCGGCGAGCCGGGGGCGGTCTTCGTCGACGATGCGCCCCTGCGCGAGACGGGCCATGAGCTCCGCCCATTCCTGCTCCGCCCGGGCCTTGGCCTCGCGCTCGGCACGGTCCTGCTCGATGGCCTCGCGGGAGCGCGGTTGGATGGCCTGCGGCGAGCCGTGAAAGTACAGCCCCTCGTCCAGGAGCTGCCACACGGCCCAAGCGCTGGCCGGGGTGAATTCGTCGTAGATCAGCTCGGCGAGCTCTTTGAGATCTGTCTCGGCGCCCTCCAGTAGCTCCCAGGCCTCTTCAAGCTGCGCGGTGCCAGGCTCGCCCAGCTCGGCCAGGCGCCTGAGCGGGCCCGGGTGCAGCGGCGTGATGTCTTTCGGGCGCACACGCTTACTCTGGCCGCCTGCGAGCTCGATCTCGATCTTCTCGCCAACGCTGACCACGCGGGCAGGATGGACTTTGTAGAGCACGAGGCTGTCGGCGGCGAGGGACATGGACGGGAAACCGAAACACTAAAGCCAAGCTTTGAGGAGATGTAAGCCGGCGCGCCGCAGGCGCAGGCGCGCCTGCGCGGCAGCCGCCTGACGGGCTGCCTGGCGTGCCCGAAAAGCCTGCCCCACCTGCCCGCGCTGTTGCGCGCGATTGTGCGCCGCGCGGGGCCCGGCCGCGGCTGCGCGCAGTCGGCTGG
>NZ_JAIFKJ010000276.1 GCF_019695415.1 Thiohalocapsa sp. | reverse complement strand
AGGCCCACCGCCTCCCAGCCGAAGAACAACTGCATGAAGTTGTTCGACATCACCAGCATCAGCATGGAGAAGGTGAACAGCGAAATATAGGCAAAGAAGCGCTGATAGCTGTTGCGCCCACTGAGCGCCCCCTCCGGCCAGTTGTGTTCGTCGTCCGCCATGTAGCCAATGGTGTAGACGTGAACCATCAGCGACACGAAGGTGACTGTGGCCATCATCAGCGCCGTGAGCCGATCCACCAGGAAGCCGATCTCGAAGTGCATCCCGTCGGACACCAGCCAGGTGTAGACGGCGCCGTTGAAGGTCTGGGCATCGCCCCAGATGAAGCGCGCCAGCACCCACAGCGACAGCGCAGCGGAGAGGCCGACGCCGGCGATGGTGGCCCGGTGCGACCAGACCCGGCCGATGCGCCCGCCGAAGAAGCCGGCGACGATGGCGCCCGCAAGCGGCGCCAGCACGATAATGAGGTAGATGAGCTTCATCGCCGTCAGCCCTTAAGCAGGTCGAGATCGTCGACGTTGATGGTGCCGCGGGCGCGGAACAGCACCACGAGGATGGCGAGGCCGATGGCGGCCTCGGCGGCAGCGACGGTGAGGATGAAAAACACGAAGATCTGCCCGGCGCCGTCCTCCAAGAAATGCGAAAAGGCGACGAAGTTCATGTTCACCGCAAGCAGCATCAGCTCGATGCACATCAAGAGCACGATGACGTTCTTGCGGTTCAGAAAGATCCCGGCCACCGAGATGGAGAAGAGCACGGCACCGAGCAGCAAATAGTCCGATAGCGCGATCATGACGCCAGCTCCTTGTCCTCGTCGTTCTGCGTCTTGGGCTCGGCGGTGACCACCGGCCGCGGCGTCTGCTCCGCCGGCATAGACACCATCCGTATCCGGTCCGGGCCTTTGCGCACCTTCACCTGCGCCGCCGGGTCCAGATATTTGGTGTCCGGGCGCCGGCGCAGCGTCAGCCGAATGGCGGCGACGATGGCCACCAGCAGGATCACCGCCGCAATCTCGAATTGGTACAGATAGACGGTGTAGAGATTGAGCCCCAGCTCAGAGGTGTTGCTGAAGCCGGCAGGCTTGGGCTCCGGCTTGCCGAACACCTCGAGACCGAAGTTGGAGGGCCCCAGCACCAGGAACAGGTTGAACACCATCAGGGCCGCGATCACCAGCCCCAGCGGCAAGTGCTTGATGAATTGCGCGCGCATCGCCGCGATGTCGATATCGAGCATCATCACGACGAACAGGAACAGCACCATCACGGCACCGACGTACACCAGCACCAAAGCGATGCCGAGGAACTCCGCCTCAATCAGCAGCCAGAGTGCGGCGCTGCCCACAAAGGCCAACACCAGGTACAGCACGGCATGCACCGGGTTACGCCGTGTGACGACCATCCCCGCAGCGAATACGGTTATGGCCGCGAACACATAGAACAGAAACTTCTCGAAACCCATGGGATATCCGCTGCTGAGCCCGGGCGATGATCCTTGTTCGCCGCCGGACGGAGATGACGCTCGTATCGGCGCCGCGCAGAGGGGGTGCGGCTGCGCGTGCCGCGCTCTTGTGTGTCGCTATGCCGCGCGGCGCTGGTTTGCCGGCGCCTTGGGCCGCTCAGGCCGCAACACGCCGGCTCGAGTGGAGGATCGCGGGCGCCGCGTCAGCGATAGGGCGCGTCGGCAGCCCGTGCCGCGGCGATCTCGGCCTCGTATTGGTCCCCCACGGCGAGGAGCTTGTCCTTGGTCATGATGTTCTCGCCGCGATTTTCGAAGTGATACTCGTAGATGCCGGTCTCGACGATGGAGTCTACCGGGCACGACTCCTCGCAGAAGCCGCAATAGATGCACTTGAACAGGTCGATATCGTACCGCGTCGTGCGCCTCGAGCCATCCTCCCGCGGCTCCGCCTCGATGGTGATGGCGAGCGCCGGGCAGGTGGCCTCGCAAAGCTTGCAGGCGATGCAGCGCTCCTCGCCGTTCGGGTAGCGGCGCAGCGCGTGCAGGCCGCGGAAGCGCGGCGAGATAGGCGCCTTCTCCTCTGGGTACTGCACCGTGAACTTGCGCTTGAACAGATAGCGACCGGTGAGCCCCATGCCGCGGAGCAGCTCCGTCAGCAGCAGGCTGTCGACGTATTTGCGTGCGGTGTCAAGCATAGTGTCGAGTGTCGAGTATCTAGGACCGAGTTTCGAGGATCGAGTACCGAGGATCGAGGAGGGTGTCGGGGCTGTATCGCGGCCCTGGCCTTTTCTTCCTCGTCACTCGCAACTCGTCACTCGCAACTCGCTATCAATTCCACCACGGCGGCAACCCCACCAGCACGGCCAGAGCGACCACCAGAATCCAGACAATCGTGATCGGGATGAACACCTTCCAGCCGAGGCGCATGATCTGGTCGTAGCGGTAGCGCGGGAAGGTGGCCCGCAGCCACAGGAAGACGAACATGAAGAAGAACGTCTTCAGCAGCAGCCAGATGGTGCCCGGCACCCAGGCCGTAGCCTCGCCGAGCACCGGGATGTTCTGGAAGGGCGAGAGCCAGCCGCCGAAGAAGAGCAGTGTCGTCAACATGGCGATGAGCACCATGTTGGCGTACTCCGCCAGGAAGAAGATCGCGAAGGCCATGCCGGAATACTCGACATGGAAGCCGGCGACGATCTCCGACTCGCCCTCGGCGACATCGAAGGGTGCGCGGTTGGTCTCAGCGACGCCGGAAATATAGTAGACGCCGAACAGCGGCAGCAGCGGCAGCCAGAACCAGGTCAGGAAGCTGCCCGACTGGGCCTCGACGATGGCGCTCAGGTTCAGGCTGCCGGCGGCCACCAGCACCCCCACCAGCGCGAAGCCCATGGCGATCTCGTAGGCCACGATCTGCGCCGCCGCACGCATGGCACCCAGCAGCGCATACTTGGAGTTGGACGCCCAGCCCGCGATGATGACGCCGTAGACGCCGAGGGACGTCAGCGCCAGCACATAAAGCAGGCCGGCATTGATGTCCGCCAGCACCATGGAGATCAGGGGTGCAAGCAGGAACAGCCCTTTATTGGCCTTGGTCGGGACAATGACCTCTTTGACCAAAAGCTTCAGCGCATCAGCGATGGGCTGGAGCAGGCCGCGCCAGCCGACGCGGTTCGGACCGATGCGCACCTGGATGTAGCCGATGACCTTGCGCTCGGCATAGGTGTAGTAGGCCACTACGCCCAGCAACGGCAGGACGATGGCGAGTGTCGCGACGATGCTCTGCAGCGGCAGCGGCAGCGCGTTCCAGAGATCCATCATGCCGGTGCCTCCTCGAACATCTGGCTCGCCGCCAGCAGTGACGGGTCGGCCTTTACGACCGTCATCGGGCCCACCGCCGGGCCGAAGACTCCGCTGCCGCGCACGCCCGCCGGAAGACGCGCGGCGCCAGGCGCCAGGCGCTCGTCCAGCAGGACCGGCACTACGGCGCGGCATTCACCCTGGGCAACCTCGGCGGCATCCCCTGAAGCCAGGCCGAGACGTGTCGCGTCGTCAGGGTGCAGATGCAGGGCAAGCGGCTCCGAGAGCGGAGTGCGCTGAAGGGCCGGTGCCGCGCGCACGGTCTGATCCACTGCATAGATGGGCACATTGCCAACCCGCATCAGGCCATCGGAGAGCGGCAACGGCTGCTTCAAGCCGTAGGCACCGCGGCGCGCGTTATCCAATGTCAGATCGGCACACAGAGCCGCCAGCTCATCGTGCACCTGTTTGCCGCTGGTATAGCCGAAACCGTCGAGCTCCAGCAGGTTGCCCAGGACGCGCAGCAGCTTCCAGCCGGGCCGGGCATCCCCAGGCGGTGCCACGGCGCCCTGGAAGCGCTGCCAGCGGCCCTCGGCGTTGACGAAGGTGCCGGACGTCTCGGCGAACGCCGAAATGGGCAGCAGCAGGTCGCACGCGGCCTCGAGGTCCGGTGTCCGGAATGCGGTGCAGCCGATGACATGGTCCGCTGCGGCGAGCGCTGCGCTCGCCCGGGACGGGTCGATCAGGTCCAGCTCCGGAGACAGGCCCCAGAGCACATAGGTCCGCCGCGGCTCCGTGAGCATGGCCAGCGTGTCGAGGCCCGGGCTGTCGAGGGGCACCGCGGCGGCGCCCAAATGCGGCACCGCACCGGCAATGGCGGCGCCGACGCTGTTCGCCGCCGGCGGCCGAAACCCGAGCCGACAGCCGGCAGCACCGGCCACCAGGTCGGCCCAACCCTTGAGTAATGGGCAATCGGGGTCGGCCTCCGCGGCCCCCCCGCGCGCCCCACC
>NZ_JAIFKJ010000282.1 GCF_019695415.1 Thiohalocapsa sp. | reverse complement strand
CTACCACCCCACCCGCGCTGCCCGGGGGCGCTGGCTGGTACTGAACCAGGTCCATCTGCTGGACGACGTTACACTGGCGGCACGGCAGACGGCGCTCTTAAAGGCCCTGGACTGGCAGGGACCGGTGTACGCCATATCGGCCACCACCGGCGCCGGCACCGCCGCACTGGCTCGCGACGTGATGGCACGCCTGCAAGCGCTGCCGCACCCGCTGCGCCAGATGCCCGATACCGATGCCGGGGACGACAGCGCCTGGCATCCGCTGGACTAGCAGCACCGCTTCCGATCGGCCGCCATGTTCCAACGTTCAAGAATCCCCGCCACGCGGCGCTGGGTGGTCAAAATCGGCAGCGCCCTCCTCACCCGTGATGGTGCCGGACTCGATCCAGACATCCTCGCCCCCTGGATTGCCCAGATGGCCGGTCAACGCACCTCGGGCCGCGAGGTGGTGCTGGTTTCCTCCGGCGCCGTGGCCCAAGGGATGGCGCGAATGGGCTGGCGGCAGCGACCGCAGGCCCTACATGAGCTTCAGGCCGCCGCGGCCATCGGCCAAATGGGGCTGATCCGGGCGTACGAGGACGGCTTCTCACGCCACGGACTGCACACGGCGCAGGTCCTGTTGACCCGGGACGACCTGGTCGACCGCAAGCGCTATCTCAACGCACGCAGCACACTGCGCACCCTGCTCGGCATGGGCGTCGTGCCAGTGGTCAACGAGAACGACACCGTCGCCACCGACGAGCTGCGCTTCGGCGACAATGACACCCTGGCCGCCTTGGTCGCCAACCTGCTGGAAGCAGACCTGCTCATCCTGCTGACGGACCAGGACGGCCTGTTCTCAGCAAACCCGCGCACGGAGCCGAAGGCGGTGCTGATCGAATCTGCACGGGTGGACGACCCGCGGCTCGACGGCGCGGCCGGCGGCAGCAGCGGCGGGCTCGGCACGGGCGGCATGGTGACCAAGCTGCGCGCGGCCAGGCTCGCCGCCCGCTCCGGTTGTTCGACCCTGATTGCCCCCGGGCGCCGCGCCGAGTGCCTGACCAGCATCGCCACGGGCACGGACGTCGGCAGCCTGCTGGTGCCTGCCCAGGAGCCGCAGGCGGCACGCAAGCGCTGGCTCGCCGGGCATCTGAGCGTGAGCGGCCGCCTGGTCCTCGACGATGGAGCCGTCCGTGCCCTGCGCGAAGGCGGCCGCAGTCTACTCGCGGTGGGCGTCGCGGCCGTGTACGGACACTTCGCCCGCGGCGAGGTGGTGGCCTGCGTGGACCGCGCTGGCAACGAGGTCGCCCGCGGGCTGGTCAACTACGACGCCCAAGACGCCATTCGCATCAAAGGACTGCCCAGCAGCGCGTTCGAAGGTGTACTCGGCTTCGTCGACGACGATGAGCTCATCCATCGGGACAATCTGGTCCTGCTGTGAGAACCGCCTCGGCAAGACCGCCGCCCGGTGACGTCAGCGGGCCACCCAGCGCCCGTTTTCCCAAGACAGCCAAAGCTGCACTACGCCCGTCTCGGGCCTTGCGTCGCCGCGGCGAATGCGCCGCTCCACGCGACAGTCGTACTGTGCGCCCGATCGATCGAGCCCGCGGCAGCCGAGCTTGACGATGTCTTCGAGCTCGATGAGCACTGCACCGCTGTCGGCGGCGCCCAGGTGCGCCTTGCTGCCGGCATTGACCGTCGCCAACATGCCTGCGTATGCGTCGTGGATCTGCGCTTCAGTGGGTTCCTCCACGGGTGCCGGGTCACGCTGTCCGCCGTCGTCTGCGTCTGGCAACGCGGCCTCCTGGCCGTGGCAGTACATGGCTGGAGCCAACGCGAGCAAGAGGCCGAAGGGCACCCGAAAAAGCCTGAGGTTGCGCCGTGATCGGCCCGAAAACATCATGATGCTGTACCGCTCGCTGATGACCCCGCGAGCTTAGATTGTAGCCGGACGGGGCGGCAGGCGCGCGCTTTCCCTCACCACACCCGGCATTTCCATACGGCATTCCCACCGCTTGCCGAAAGCGCACAAAATCCGTAGCCTGCGCGGGTTACAACCCGCGTAATTCCCAAGGGCTTTCTCGGAGAACAACCTCATGTCCTCGCCCGTCGTCACCGCCCGCTACAACATGATCGAGCAACAGGTCCGTCCATGGAATGTGCTCGACGAGCGCGTGTTGCGCGTGCTGGGCGAGCTGCCGCGGGAGGCCTTCGTGCCGGACGCTTACCAGGCGCTGGCCTATGCGGACATCGACATCCCCATCGGCACCGACACCTGCATGCTCGCGCCCAAGGTGGTGGGCCGAATGCTGCAGGCGCTGGCGGTACGCGACGGCGACAAGGTCCTGGAGATCGGCCCGGGCACAGGCTACGTGACGGCATGCCTGGCACGCCTGGGCGGCCGTGTCTTAGGCGTCGAGATCGATCCGGACCTTGCCGAAGGTGCCCGGACGCGGCTCGAAGCTATGCAATTGCGCCGGGTGGAGGTGCACACCGCCGACGCCATGGCCGGACCCGTGGACGGCGGCCCCTTCGACGTCATCGCCGTGACTGGGTCAGTACCGACGGAAGAGCCCGTGCCGATGCTCGCCCAGCAGCTTGCTCCCGGCGGGCGACTCTTCGTGATCGTCGGCGAGGACCCGGTGATGGAAGCCCGCCTCGAAACCCGAGTGGGCCCGGGCGGCGATCTGCGCCGCGAGGCGCTGTTCGAGACCTCTGTGCCGGCGCTCAAGAACGTGCCCGAGCCCGAGCGCTTCGTCTTCTGAGCACGCTGTCGCATGGTCCGTCAGGTCAACCCGAGCGAGCTCCGCGCAATGCTCGCCGGCCATGCGCCGGCGCCGCAGCTCCTCGACGTGCGTGAGCCTTGGGAGCTCGACATCTGTCGCTTGGAGGGCGCCGCGCATATTCCGATGCGCCGCGTCCCAAGCGAAGTGGATCGGCTCGACCCACAGCGCCCGGTGGTGGTGATCTGTCATCACGGCATCCGCAGCCAGCAGGTGGCCCTGTACCTGGAGCACCAGGGCTTTCAACAGGTATTGAACCTGCGCGGCGGCATCGATGGCTGGGCGCGCGACGTGGACCCCGCTATGGCCACGTACTGAGCCCTGCGCCCCAAGACGCCATATTGACACCCCCGGAGCCGCTCAGCCGCCCAACACACAGCAGGCCCAACAAGAGACGAGCGAGGTCACGTCATGAGCATTCACCAGGCCCCTATGCCGCTTTGCAACGCCGGCTTCTCGCAGCTCCTGATCATCGATGCCCAGGAGAGCCTCGCGGCAGTGATGCCCAAAGACGAGCTCGCCGTGACTGTCGCCAATATCAACCGCCTGGTGGAAGCCGCGGGCATCTTGGACATTCCGATCATCTCCACCGAGCAATACCCCAAGGGCCTCGGCAAGACCATTGAGGCCATTCGCGAGCACCTGCCGGCGAGCGCCGCACCGACGGAGAAGACCTGCTTTTCGTGCTGCACCGCGACGGGCTTCGAGCGCGCTCTGACCAGCCAGCCAGAGCGCAAGCAGGTCGTACTGATGGGCATGGAGGCGCACATCTGCATCGTCCAAACCGCCTCGGGCCTGCAACGCTGGGGCTACCAGGTATTCGTGGTGGCAGACGCCATCTGCTCCCGCCACCCTGCCAACCGCCAGAACGCGCTGGAGCGCATGCGCCACAGCGGTATTCACGTCACCAACACGGAGTCTGTTGCCTTCGAATGGCTGGGCGACTCCAGTAACCCCCACTTCCGCGAAGTGTCGCGGATGTTCAAGTAGCCGGTGCCGCGCCGACCTCCTCCAGGCACGCGTCCACCAATGCGTTGATATGCCCGAGAGCACCGCGGTTCTCCTCGATCACGCGTCGGCCCTGCTCGCCCACCCGGGCACGCTCGGCGGCATCCGTGAGCCAGCGCAAAAGGATATCCGCAAGCGCTGTCGCATCCTTCACCTGCACGAGCGCACCACGCTCGCGCAGCAGCCGCGCAATCTCTGCGAAATTGAAGGTATGCGGGCCGGCGACCACCGGCAAGCCAGCCGCGGCCGGCTCCAGCAGATTGTGCCCGCCCGTGGGCACCAGGCTGCCCCCGACGAAGGCCACATCGGCAGCGGAGAAGAACACCGCCAGCTCGCCCATGCTGTCTCCGAGGTAGACGGCGGTGTCTACCGAGCAGGCATCCGCAAGGCTGCGCCGGATGAGCTGAAATCCGCTGCGCTGCACCAGGGTCGCCACGCGCCCGAAGCGCTCGGGGTGCCGGGGTGCGAGCCCACGCAACGCGGTCGGCCGACGTGCCCGCACCACCGCGTGCGCGGCACGGACCTGCTCCCCCACGCCCCCGCGGGGA
>NZ_JAIFKJ010000348.1:14431-22469 GCF_019695415.1 Thiohalocapsa sp. | reverse complement strand
GATCGGCGAAGCGGACGCCCTCGGTTACGACAGCCTGACGCCAGCGCTGCAAGGCGGGCGGATCGCCTACTATCTGGTCCATTCCAGGGCCGCCGGAAAGGACTTCGGACGGCTGGACCTGGAGGCGGCGGCTAATTTCGCCCGGGCGGCGGCATCCTGCGGCGTGGAGCGCATCGTCTACCTGGGCGGGCTGGTGCCGGACGACGCCGACAGCGAGCACATCGTCTCCCGCCGCGACACCGGCAACGTGTTGCGCCGGGGCAAGGTGCCGGTGACGGAGCTGCGCGCCGGCATCATCGTCGGGCCCGGCTCGGCGGCCTTCGAGGTGATGCGCGACCTGGTCTACCACCTGCCGGTGATGGTCACGCCGCGTTGGGTGCGTGCCAAGTCGCCGCCGCTGGCGCTGGAGAATCTGCTCACCTACCTGGTGCGGCTGCCCCAGATCCCGGAGGCCGAGGGCCGCGTCTTCGACGCCGGCGGCCCGGAGACCCTGACCTACCAGCAGATGATGCGCGTCCTTGCCGAGGAGGGCGGCAAGCGCCCGCCCATCATCATCCCGGTGCCGGTGCTGAGCCCGAAGCTGTCGTCCTACTGGCTCAGGCTCATCACCGCAGTACCCACCAACATCGCCCGGGCCCTCATCGAGGGTCTCAAGCACGACTTCACCGCCGACGACGCCGAGCTGCGCCGGCTGGTGCCGCAGCACCTGCTCGGCTTCCGCGAGGCCGTGCGCGCTGTCTTCGCGGCCGAGCGGAACAGCGAGCCCGTCGTCGCCCGTTGGGTCGAAGGAGCCTTTGCCGTGCGCAACCAACGCATCGACTACGCCTACTACGCCAAGCGCGCCAGCGCCGCCCACGAGACCACCGCATCGCCCGCCGCGGTCTGGTCCGTGCTGCGGGAGCTGGGCGGCGAGCGCGGCTGGTTCTACCTGAACCGCCTGTGGCAGCTGCGCGAGACCCTGGACTGGCTCGCCGGCGGCCCCGGGCGCCAGCACGGCCGCCGGCATCCGACGGAGCTGCGCGTCGGCGACCGCATCGACTCCTGGAAGGTGCTCGGCGTTGAGCCCGAGCGGCGCCTGAGCCTCGCCTTCGGCATGCGCGCGCCGGGAGCCGGCATGATGGAATTCGATTTGAAGCCGCTGACGAATGGAGGCACGAAGCTCAGCATGACCGCCTACTGGCATCCCGCCGGCGTCTGGGGGCTTACCTATTGGTATGCCTTCGCCCCGGCCCACGGCATCGTCTTCAGCGGCACCGTGAAAGAGATCTGCCGACTGGCGGAGGCGCGGGAGGCATAGCAACGGCGGGAACCGTCGGCGACGGCCTGAACGGCTTGCTGCAGGGAGCTGCCTTAACGTCGTTGCGTGCATTGGTAGGTGCGTTGAGGCATCTTCCGCCCGCGGGTTTGACCGAGGCCGGGCTGACCTCCATGCTTCTCACAAACGCCAACAGTCGGGACGCCAAGCAATGAGCGCAGTCTATGTAGAACGCCTGGACGGTGACTATCGTATCGCCGGCACGAGGGTGTCCCTGGGCTCCATCGTGCTCGCGTATTTGGACGGGCAGAGCGCCGAGGCCATCGCACAGAGCTATCCCGTTCTGAGCTTGGAGCAGGTTTATGGCGCCTTGGCCTACTATCTTGCCCACGCCGTCGACGTGCATGCGTACCTGGCGCAGGGCCGGGAAGACTTCGAGCGCCAGTGGCAGGCCGCCCGTGATGTGGATCCCATGTGGTATCAGAAGCTTGCGGAGCTCAAGCGCGCAACGGCCGACGCATGACGGCGTTGCGCTTCCAGGCGGATGCAGACCTCAACCACGGTCTTGTGCTTGCCGTACTTCGACGTCGGGCCATGACCGACTTCCAGTCCGCCACCGATGCGGGGCTGGCCGGACTCGATGACCAAGCCGTCTTGCGCTTGGCTGCCGCAGAGGGTCGCATCCTGGTCACCCACGATGCCCGGACGATGCCGCGGCATTTCGCGGATTTCATCACCACTGCGCCGAGCCCGGGCGTCATCGTCGTTCCGCAGCACCTGCGCATCGCATCGGCCGCCGAAGACCTACTGCTCATTGCAGAAGCAACTGATCCGTCGGACTGGCGGAATCGGATCGCCTTTCTGCCAATCTGAGTAAGTGCCAACGGGGTCGGAGGAGCGCGGTCGCCGCCACACACGCCCACCGGCAGTCAGCGCCCCTGTCACCGCGTCGGCCCGAACGCAAGCCGCTGCCCCCGCACCGCATCGTTCACCCGGCCGTCCTCGAACGCCACCTCGCCGTTGACGATGGTGGCGACGACGGTGGCCGGCAGCTCACGCCCCTCGAAGGCTGACCAGCCGCACTTGTAGAGCACCTGCTCGCGGCTGCGGGTGACGGGCTTGCTTGCGTCTACCAGCACCAAGTCCGCCCAGTAGCCTTCGCGGATGTAGCCGCGTTCCTGCACGTTGAAGCACTCGGCGGGGGCGTGGCTGGTCTTGTTCACCACCTGCTCCAGGGTGAGCTTGCCGGCTTGCACATGCGCGAACAGCGACGGCAGGGCGTCCTGCACCAGCGGCAGGCCGGCGGGGGCCTGGAAGTACTTTCCGGCCTTCTCCTCCAGGGTGTGCGGGGCGTGGTCGGTGGCGATGACGTCGATGCGGTCCTCGGCGACGGCGCCGAGCAGGGCCTCGCGGTCCTCCGGGCGCTTGATGGCGGGGTTGCACTTGATGAGTGCGCCCTTCTCGGCGTAGTCCCGCTCATCGAAATACAGGTGATGCACGCAGGCCTCGACGGTGATGCGCTTGCCGGCGATGGGGCCGGGTGCGAACAGGGCCAGCTCCCGGGCCGTCGTCAGGTGCAGCACGTGCAGCCGGGCGTCGTGGCGGCGTGCGAGGTCCACGGCCAGCGTGGAGGACTTGAGGCACGCCGCCTCGGAGCGGATCAGCGGGTGCGCCTCCATGGGCACGTCTTCGCCGTAACGCTGCCGATACTCGGCCTCGTTGGCGAGGATCATCGGCGTGTCCTCGCAGTGGGTGGCGATGATGACGGGGCAGTCGCGGAAGATGGCATCGAGCACCTGCGGGTCATCCACCAGCATGTTGCCGGTGGAGGCGCCCATGAACACCTTGACGCCGCAGGCATCCCCGACGGGCAGGGCACGGATGGCGTCGATGTTGTCGTTGCTGGCGCCGAGATAAAACGCATAGTTGGCCCGGGATACCTCGGCGGCGCGGGCGTACTTGGCCGCCAACTGCTCGGCATCCAGAGTTGGCGGCTTGCAGTTCGGCATCTCCATGAAGCTGGTGATGCCGCCTGCTACCGCCGCCCGGGACTCGCTTGCGATGTCCGCCTTATGGGTGACCCCCGGCTCGCGGAAGTGCACCTGGTCGTCGATCATGCCTGGCAGCAACAGCCGGCCCGCGGCGTCGATGACCCGGTCAGCCGGGCGACTCTGGAGATCGCCGCCGACGGCGGCGATGCGCCCGTCGGCGACCAGCACGTCCGCCTGGAAGCGGCGGCCTTCGTTCACGACCTCGGCGTTGGTGATGAGCAGGCTGGGCATGGGGTGCTCCCGAGTCTGTGGTGTTCAGCCCTGTGCACGCTGTGCGGGCGGTTTGTCGGTCGCGTGCGCCGATCGGCTGTGCACTGGGATTCCGGTCGGCGGGCGCGCGGACCTGTGCCGTGTCAGGGCGGCGCGGCGGCCGGCTCTGCTAACCTGCCGCTATGGTCAGTCTAGCCGGAGGCGACGCGCCCCACATGAGCCAACACGCAGAAAACCCCGCGCCGGAGCATCGAATTAAGGCCAACGAGCGCGCCAAACTCGGCGACAGCCTGCCCTGGGAGGCAGTCCGTGCCAGCCTCAAGCTCAACGCCGACGGCCTGATTCCAGCCATCGCTCAGCAGCATGACACTCACGAGGTGCTGATGATGGCCTGGATGAATCTAGAGTCTTTGGATGAGACCCTGGCGACGGGCCGCGTGTGCTACTGGTCCCGCTCCCGCGGCAAGCTCTGGCGCAAGGGTGAATCGTCGGGCCAGGTACAGCACCTGAAGGAGCTGCGGCTCGACTGCGACGGCGACACGCTGCTGCTGCTGGTGGACCAGACCGGCCCCGCCTGCCACACCGGGCGCCGCAACTGTTTCTACAACGCCTTACGCGGCGACCGCGTAGAGGTCGTGGCCGAGCCGCTCATCGACCCCGAGCAGCTCTACAAGTAGGTCGGTCTGACGCCAGCGCGCTCAAGCAAGCGCAGGAAACGCGCCCTTCAGCCCGTCCACCAGCATCTGCACACCGATGACGGCCAGGATCAGACCCATGATCCGGGTGATCACATTGAGGCCGCTCTTGCCCAGGTAGCGCGTCAGTCCCTCGCCGGAGACGAAGAAGCCGTAGGTGATGGCGCAGAGCAGCGCAAAGGCGGCGAGCGTGACCACCATATCCGCCGTGCTGCCCGCAGATGCGAAGTTCATAGCCGTGGCGATAGTACCCGGACCAGCCAGAATCGGCAGGGCCAGCGGACTCAGGGCCACGGACAGCGCCGCCTGCCGGCTGGCCGCCTGATCGGAGCTGCTCGGATGGTGAACCGCGGACGGGCTGCTGTGCAGCATCTGGTAGCCGATCAGCGCGACCAGGACGCCGCCGGTGATGCGAAACGCCGGCAGGGTGATGCCGAAGAGCTTGAAGATGACCGCGCCGAGCAGGCAGAAGACGGCGACGATGACGAAGGCGGCGAGCACTGCCTGGAAGGCCACCTTGCGCCGGGTGGTGGTGTCGTCATCGGCAGTGAGGCCCAGGAACACCGGCGTATTGGCGATGGGGTTCATGATGGCGAAAAAGCCCATGAACACCGATAGCGCGTGACCGATGCTGGCCTTGTCGAGTGCGAAGGCGTCCAACGATTGGCTGCTCCTGTAGCCGTTGGCGGCTATGTGCGATGGCGCTCGGCGACGCGGTCACCAGCCCGCGCCAAAGCGTCGCGGGCTAGGCATTCACAGGTTGTCGCCCTCGATCACCTCGCGCAGCGCCGCTTCCTCGTCCTTGTTGAGAGAGGTCTTCAGTACCTTGCCCTTGCCGTGAAAGGGCTTCAGCTCCTCGATCACCTTATCCGTCGTGGCTTTGCGCACCAGCACAAACACCGCCGCGCAGCCAGGCTGGAAGTTCGCGGCGAGGTCCTTCATGAACTGATCGTTCACGCCGATATCCGATAGCTTGCCGGACAGCGCGCCGGCGCCGGCACCGACTGCCGCGCCCAAGAGCGGATTCAGGAACAAAAGCCCGATGAGCATGCCCCAGAAGCCGCCGCCGACGGCACCCATGCCCGTCAGGCTCACCGCCTGATGCAGCTTCACCTTGCCCTTCTCGTCTTTGGTGACGACGACGACATCCTCCATGTCGATCAAATATTCCTTTTGCAGCCGGCTCAGCTCGGCTCGCAACTGAAACGCCGTTTCCTGGTCCGGAAACGACAGCACCACCAAGTCACTCATTGTGGTTCTCCTGACGCTGGTTCTTGGAAAGGACGGGTGCGGATGTATACCCGCCACACATGGGTTTTCGGCCACGATGCACGCCTCTCGCACGCGATCGCTGCGTGACGACTCCTCGCCGCTGAACCCCCACCGCCTGCCAAGGCCGCGCGGCCGGCTGTCTGGGGCTACGCTGTCCGCGCCACTGCGGCTGCTCCGGTAGGACAAGCCCGAGGCTGGCGGCTGGGGCGGTCATTCCTTCTCCACCTCGTCCAGCGCCTGGCGCAGCGCCATGAAAATGAGCTTGCCGGCCTCACTCTCGTTCAGCTCGGGTACTTCCCAGCTCATGATGCGGCAGTATTTCTTAACCAGGTGGCGGACGTCATGCTCCAGCTCGCGGCGGTAGCGGTTGATCTCCACTTGTTCCAGGTCGGCCATGGTCGGTTGTGCCTCACAGTGCTTGGTGGTCGTGATGCGGAGCCCGGCATAGGGAAGCGCCGGTTGAATGGTGTTACCCCTGCGGCGCAGGATACCCCGTCTGATTGTTGGCCAAGACGGCCAAAAAGCCGGTATGCCCGTAGCGGGTGCCGCTGTGCGGCCGCCGACTTTATCTTGCGGCCGGCCGGGACAACCTACGCACCTGGGCAGGGCGCCGCAAGCATTCGTTGGCGGCGCTGAGCCCCGGATACCGACCGCATACCGACGCATGACTAAAGCTTAATCCCGCCGCAACGGCACAGTAACGGCGACAGCCGGATTATGCGCAATCAAGGTCATCCATGTCGCAACGGCCCGCAATATCGCGGGCGCCATGACGACCAAGCAATCGACTGGTGCAACCCCTGGAGGGTCCTAATGCAGCCTATCAAGCATTCTCATGATCCGATGCCGGGCGGCGCAGGCCCGCAAATCTCCGCCGTCGCAGCCGCCGAGCCCCGCGAGGGCCTGCGCCGCTCGGCTCTCGCCCTGGCTGTGATTTTGACGCTGGGCACGGGTGCAGCGCTGCTCGCTATTGGCAACGTCGAGGCGGCCGATCCAACGCCGGCGCCGCTGGAGGCGCCCGTGGGGCCGCCGAGCTTTGCGGATGTTGCCGAGCGTGTCACGCCCGCCGTCGTCAACGTTACGGTCGCACAGAAGCCTGTGCAGCGCATGTCCATGAACGGCCGGGCACTGCCCGAAGGGCTGCCGGAAGACTCGCCGCTTCGGGAGTTTTTCGAGCAGTTTGGCGGTATGCACGACTTTCAGATGCCACGCCAGCGCGAGGGCGAGGGCTCCGGCTTCGTCATCGATCCGGCCGGTTACATCGTGACCAATAATCACGTCATCGAGTCTGCGGAGACCATCGAGGTGACGCTGAACGACGGGCGCCAATTCGAGGCTCGCGTCATCGGCCGTGACCCCAAGACCGACCTTGCGCTCATTAAGGTGGACGGCGCACCGGAGCTGCCGCACGTGGACCTTGGCGATAGCGGTGAGGCGCGCATCGGCGACTGGGTGCTTGCGGTGGGCAACCCTTTCGGTCTCGGCGGCTCGGTGAATGCCGGTATCATCTCGGCACGGGGCAGAGACATCAACTCCGGCCCATATGATGACTACCTGCAGATCGATGCGCCCATCAACCGCGGGAACTCCGGTGGACCCTTGTTCGACGCTCGCGGGCGCGTCATCGGCGTCAACACGGCCATCTTCTCGCCGAGCGGTGGCAACATTGGCATCGGCTTCGCGATCCCTGCCGAGACTGCAGCCGACATCGTGCGTGAGCTGCGGGAGAACGGTCGCGTCGAGCGCGGCTGGCTCGGCGTGCAGATTCAGCCCGTGAGCGAAGGCGTCGCCGACAGCCTGGGCCTCGACGAGGCATCCGGTGTGCTGGTGGCCGACGTGCTGCCGGATAGTCCTGCCATGGCAGCGGGCGTCAAGAGCGGCGATGTCATCATCAAGGCCGCTGGCGAGCAGATGCAGGAGTATCGTGATCTCACCAAGCTCATCGCGGGCATCGACGCCGGCACGAGCATACAGCTGGAGGTGATCCGCGGCGGTGAGGTCCAGATGCTCGACGTCACCATCGGCCGCATGCCGCAGGACGATCTTGCCATGACCAAGCCCGGCGAGGCCGCTGAGGACGACGGACCACGGATCGGCCTGTTCCTGGCGCCGCTCACGCCGGAGATGCGCGAGGAGCGCGGCCTAGATGCCGAAGCCCCTGGCGTGCTGGTGGCCCAGGTGGAGCCGGGCAGTCCGGCCCAGCGCGCCGGCATCCGCGCCGGCAGCCTGATCAGCATGGTCGGGCAGGAGGCAGTGAACGAGCCGGACGACGTCGCCCGCGCCGTGCGCGAGGCCGCCGACGAAGATCGCCCGTCCGTGCTGCTGCGGGTGGAGCAGAACGGCGAGCAGCGCTTCATCACCGTACCGTTTGCCTGAGGAAGTAACGAGTTACGAGTACCGAGTGTCGAGTTACGAGGAACGAGTAACGAGTAACGAGGTTCGAGGGTTGAGGAGCGTCCCCCTCGCCCCTCGGCACTCGCCCCTCGACACTCTCAATACCTATGCGCGTCCTGATCATCGAAGACGACGAGCAGCTCGCGGCCTATCTGTCCAAG
>NZ_JAIFKJ010000348.1:9122-14331 GCF_019695415.1 Thiohalocapsa sp. | reverse complement strand
TATGCGCGTCCTGATCATCGAAGACGACGAGCAGCTCGCGGCCTATCTGTCCAAGGCGCTGCGTGAAGTGGGCGCCACCGTGGATCACGCCGCGGATGGACGCGACGGTCTCCTGCTCGCGGCGGGCAACGATTACGACGTGCTGGTCATCGACCGCATGCTGCCCTCGCTGGACGGCCTGAGCGTGCTGCGCACCCTGCGCGCGTCCGACAATCGCACGCCGGTGCTGATTCTCAGCGCATTGGGTGACGTAGACGACCGCGTCGAGGGCCTGCGGGCCGGCGGCGACGACTACCTGGTCAAGCCTTTCGCCTTCTCTGAGCTGCATGCCCGCATCGAGGCCCTGCTGCGCCGGGCCGTACCGGAGGACCAACCGCAGACCCACTTCCGGGTAGCGGACTTGGAGCTGGATCTGCTCACCCGGGAGGTGACCCGCGCCGGCACGAAGATTCCGCTGCAGCCGCGGGAGTTTCGGCTGCTGGAATATCTGATGCGCCACGCGGGGCAGGTCGTCACGCGTACCATGCTGCTGGAGCACGTGTGGGATTATCATTTCGATCCCCAGACCAACGTCATCGACGTCCACATCAGCCGCCTGCGGGGCAAGATAGACCGCGACTTCGATGCGCCCCTGGTGCACACCGTGCGCGGTGCGGGCTATGTGATCCGTGAGCCCTGACTGAGGCCTGCGTGAGCCCTGAGGCGCAACGCGCCGGCGGCGCCGGCGAGCCGGGGTCCGCCGCCGTTGTGCCGGGCGGGTCCGCGTCGGGAACCGCGCCCGTGCCGAAACGCGTTGCCGGCTGGCCCCTGACCCGCCCACGGGAGGTGCTGGCGAGCTTCACCTTCCGTCTGGCACTCCTCTATGCGGTGCTGCTGGCGGGCTCAGTGGTGATCTTGCTCGGCTTCATCTACTGGTCTACCGCCGGCTACATGGCTCGGCAGACCGATGCCACCATCGAGGCCGAGATCCAGGGCCTCGCGGAGCAATACCGCCGTCGCGGCCTCTCCGGTCTCACCACCCTGCTGGCTCAGCGCAGCGCCAAGCGCCCCACTGGCGCTGGCGTCTACTTGCTCGCCGACAGTAAGTACCGGCCCCTGGTGGGGAATATCGACGCCTGGCCGGACGTGGAGCCGGACCGCGACGGGTGGATCGACTTCCGGCTGCGGGATGCCGCGGATGCCGGCGCCGCGCTCGGGGAAGAGCATGCCGCCCGCGGCAAGGTGTTTCGCCTGCGAGGCGGCTTGCGCTTGCTCGTAGGCCGCGACGTGCGTGAGCTCGCGTCGATTCGCGGGCTGATTCGCGATGCGCTGGGCTGGGGACTCGCCATGACCGTGGCGCTGGCACTCGCCGGCGGCTGGCTGATGAGCGCAGGCGTGGTGCGCCGAATCGAGGCCGTCAACCAAGTGGGTCGGGAGATCATGGAGGGCGACCTCTCTCGGCGCATCCCAACCGACGGGAGCAGCGACGAGTTCGACCAGCTCGCGGTCAACCTGAACCGTATGCTTGGACGCATCGAGGCGCTGATGGCGAGCGTACGCCAGGTGTCGGACAACATTGCGCATGACCTGCGCACGCCGCTGTCCAGATTGCATACCAAGCTGAGCCAGCTGCGCGACATGGACCTCGGTCCCGACGCCGCGAAGGGCGTCGACGAAGCCATTAACGATGCTGAAGAGCTGCTCAGCGCCTTCAATGCCTTGCTGCGTATCGCCCGGGTGGAATCCGGCAGCCGCCGCGCTGCCTTTGCCGATCTGGACCCGGTGGTGCTGGTGCACGACGTTGCGGAGCTCTACGAGCCCCTGGCGGCGGACAAGGGACAGCATCTGGACGTGGCGCCGACGGCGTCGGATTCCGCCGCGGTCTTACACCTGCACGGCGACCGCGACCTGCTTTTCCAGGCGCTGGCTAACCTGCTCGACAATGCCATCAAGTACACGCCGCCCGGCGGGCACATCCAGCTCAGGGCAGAAGCGGCGGTTGGGGGTGGCGTGCAGCTGAGCGTCGCCGACTCCGGCCCAGGCATTCCGGCGGAGCTGCGGGGTAAGGTGTTGCAGCGCTTCTACCGCATCGACGCCAGCCGCAGCGAGCCCGGCCACGGACTCGGCCTGAGCCTGGTGCAGGCGGTGGCCCATTTGCACGGTGCCCAGCTGCTGCTGACAGACGCCGCGCCCGGGCTGCGTGTCACGCTCGTCCTGCCGGCCGCGCCGACCCCGCCAGGCCAAAAACCGCATCAGGAGGCATGAGGCCAGAATTGCTCGTCGGCCATCTCGGCGAAGCTGAAGGGGCAGCGCTCGGGGAAAGTCGCGGCTGGTAGGCCCGTTTGCTTCTCCGCTTCGATCACGGCGAGCTGGTAGGCCCGCGCGATAGCCGCGTCCAGGTAGGCCTTGAGGCTTGGATTGTCGCCTAGGTGTGAAGCAAGGCGGATGCGTTGTTCTTTGATGGAGAGCCGCCAGGAATTGCCGCGCAGCGCCGGTTGATAGCGCCACTTGAGCAGGTGCAGCATGAGTATGACCAAGCGGTTCACCAGCTCCCTGCGCTCGCTGCGGCCCATGCTCTCGATTTCCTCGACCAGGTGCTGCACGTCCAGCTCCGCCAAGCGACCCGCGCGCAGCAAGCCTGCCTGTTGTTCGGTCCAGGCACTGAAGTCTTGGTCGTAGAGGTTTGACAAGGCATTGACTCCTGAAGGAAGGATCGCCTTGTATGCTCACACGAGGCCCCGAGCGGCGCAATCCTGCCGGGAGGATTGCCGGGCTTCCGGTCGACGCCGCTTGCCGGCGGCAAGCGGCGTCGGCTGCGCGGGCAGTCAGGTCATTCCGCCGCGGCGCGGGCGCGCTCCAGCCAGGCGTCAAACTTGTCGCGATTGGCGGCGATCCAAGCATCCGCGTGCTTTTCGATGTCCGCCTCGCTGTCCTCGCCGTCGCGCATGCGCAGGTTCTGCGCACTGATGTCGTTGTTGCTGAGCTTCATGATTGCGAACAGCTCCGCCGCGGCCGGGTTCTCCTCGGCGAATTCCTTGTTGGCGATGATGCGCTGGTCATTGGCCTGGAAGCCGTAGTTGGAGCCGTCGGGCAGAGAGGTGTCCACGTCCTCGCGCTCGCCGGGCAGGGAGCTGAAGGGCACCTGCAGCCAGACCACATCTTCGCCCGGCACCAGCACGCCGCTGACCCAGTAGGGCGTCCAGGTGTAGTAGAAGATGGGCTCGCCCTGCTCATAGCGGGCGATGGTGTCGGCGATGATGGCCGAATAACTGCCCTGGTTGTGGGTGACCGTGTCGCGCAGGCCATAGGCATCCATGTGATGCTCGATGACCTTCTCGCAGCCCCAGCCCGGGGTGCAGCCCGCGAGGTCGGCCTTGCCGTCGCCATTGGCGTCGAAGAGCTTAGCGATCTCTGGATCTTTCAGCTGGTCGATGTTGGTGATGCCGTGCTCTTCCGAGGTCTTTTTGTCGATGAGATAGCCCTGGATGGAGCCGGAAGAGTAGACGCCCTCGCGGTAGATCTTCTCATCACCGCCGGCTTCCTCGAAGAAGTCGATGTGCAAGGGGTCCCAGTGCGCGGCCATGAAGGTGGCGTCGCCGTTGGCGATGGCCACGTGCCCCGCGGCGTACTCGATCTCTTTGATGTCCTTTACATCGTAGCCGAGCTCCTCCAGCGCCTTCATCACCAGTAGGGTCTGGAAGGTCTCTTCGGCGATGGAGGACTTGATGGGCTGCACGTCCACGCCCTCGCCGGGCTTTTCGGCGGCCACGGTCGCGCCGGCAGCGGCCGTCAGCGCCGTGAAGAGGGCGGCACGGGCACAGGTCTTCAGATCCAATGTCAGTTGCATGGGCTTCTCCTGTCAGTGGGTCGGTGGGTGATATTGGCGGCGGATCGGCAGATCGGCGCGTTTAGGCCGCGCGCTTGACGAAAAGGCTGCGCACCAGCCCTGTGGGGCCCGCCTCGTACCAGTGCCGGGTGGGCTTCTCGCGGTCCGACTGGCCGAACGCTTGGGTCATGCGGTCCAGAATGATCGCGAGCAGCACGATGCCGACGCCGCCGATGGTGGCAAGCCCCATGTCCAGACGGCCGATGCCCCGGAGCACCATCTGGCCCAGGCCGCCCACGGCGATCATGGAGGCAATCACCACCATGGACAGGGCGAGCATCAGCGTCTGGTTGACGCCGGCCATGATGGTCGGCATGGCCAGCGGAAGCTGCACCTTGAACAGCAGTTGCCGCTTGGAGGCGCCAAAGGAGCGGGCGGCCTCCACCAGGTCCGCCGGCACCTGGCGGATGCCGAGGTTGGTGAGTCGGATCAGTGGCGGCAGCGCAAAAATGATGGTCACCACCACCCCCGGCACATTGCCGATGCCGAACAGCATCACCACCGGCACCAGATACACAAAGGCGGGTGTCGTCTGCATGGCATCCAGCACCGGCCGGATGGTGGCCGCAGCGCGGTCGCTGCGGGCGAGCCAGATGCCCATGGGCAGGCCGATGATGAGGCAGAAGAACACCGATGTGAGCACCAGGGCCAGGGTCACCATGGCCTCCGCCCAGGCGCCGATGAGCCCGATCACCACCAACGAGATCACGGCACTGATGCCGAGGCGCCGGCCGCCCGCCTGCCAGGCAAGCAGCGCTATGATGACCACCATGAGCACGTCCGGGATGGCGAGCAGCGTGGTCTCGATGCCGGTGAGCGTGGCGTCGATGGGCAGCCGGATGGCCTGGAACACGGGCCGGAAGTTGGCCACCAGCCAGTCGAGGCCGGTGTCCACCCAGGCGCCGAGCGGGATCACCGCCTCCTGAAACGGGTGCCAGAGGTCCAGCGCGCTGTCGTCCAAGCCGGCGCCGCTGTCGGCGAGCCAGTCTCCCGGAGTGGCCTCGGCATCGCCGCCTGGTGTGCTCCAGGGGTCCGAGGCGCCAGCCGGCTCCGGCGGCGTGTCTGACGGCGGCTCGCCGGTGGTACCGGCGCCGGCGGCCCAAGGGTTGTCACCGCCCGCGCCAGCCGTCTCGCTGCCGCCGCCGGCCCAGGGATTGGTGGATTCATCTGCCATGAGGGAGCCTCAAGGGTTGAGTCGCGTCTGGCTTGGTCTTTGATCGGAGAGTACGGAATACGGGGTACGGAGTAGGGGGAGTACGGAGTATGTGCAGCGCGCCCGTCGGTGCCGTTGCACAACCGCGAATGGCTCGCTCACCCGTACCTCGCACTCCGCACTCCGCACTC
>NZ_JAIFKJ010000348.1:3986-9022 GCF_019695415.1 Thiohalocapsa sp. | reverse complement strand
CGCACTCCGCACTCCGCACTCTCACCCCGTATCCCGATCCAGCGTCTCCAACAAGCACGCCTTGGTGATGACGCCCTGGTAACGGTTCTGCTCGTCCACCACCGGTACGCCGCAGGCGGTGGCGGCGACGGTGCCGAGCAGATCGCTCACGGGCGTGTCTGCGGACAGCGCCGGCACCTCGCCGAGAAAGGCGTGATGCAGCTTGGGCTCGGCCTCGCGCAGCTCGTGCTGCAGGGAGTCCAGCGACACCACGCCGTGGAAGTGCTGGCCCTTATCCACGACATAGCCAAACTCTCGGTCGTGCTCGCGCAGCCGGGAGAGTGCCGCACGGATGCCGTCGTCCTGGCGCTCGATGACTGTCACCTGGGTTTTGCGGGCGATGTCGCCGGCCTTGAACACCGTCGCCACGTCGACGCCGCGGAAGAAGGAGCGCACGTAATCGTCGGCGGGGTTGTTCAGGATGTCGTCCGGGGTGCCCACCTGCACCACGCGGCCGCCCTCCATGATGGCGATGCGATCGCCAATGCGCATGGCCTCGTCGAGGTCGTGGGAGATGAAGACGATGGTGCGCTCGCTGTTTTCCTGAAGCTTCAGCAGCTCGTCCTGCATTTCGCTGCGGATGAGTGGGTCCAGCGCGGAGAAGGCCTCGTCCATCAGCATGACGGACGGGTCGTTGGCCAATGCGCGGGCCAGACCCACACGCTGCTGCATGCCGCCGGAGAGCTCGTCCGGGTAGCTGTCGATGTGGGCCTTGAGGCCCACCTGGTCCAGCGCGGTGACGGCCCGCTCCTCGCGCTCCGCCGGGGGAACACCTGCCAGCTCCAGGCCAAAGGCCGCGTTCTGGCCGACAGTAAGATGCGGCATCAGCGCGAAGCTCTGGAACACCATGCTCATGTCGCGGCGCCTGAGCTCCATCAGCTCATCGTCGCTCATGGCGGCGATGTCGCGGCCGTCCACAATGACCTTGCCGGCGCTCGGCTCGATGAGCCGGTTCAGCAGGCGTACCAGGGTGGACTTGCCGGAGCCGGATAAGCCCATGATGACGAAAATTTCGCCTTTTTGAATCGAAAAGCTCGCGTCGCAGACGCCGACGGTCTGTCCCGTGCGCTCGAAGATCTTGTCTTTGTCCACGCCCTGTTCCAACAGGCGCAGTGCTTCCTGCGGATGATCGCCGAAGACCTTGTACAGGTGCTCGACGACGACTTTGTCAGCCATAGCGTTTGCTCGCATCCTGTACGTCGGGGATGCGCTCCGGTAAATGGCGGCGGCAGCACGCAGCGGAGGCCATTGCGTCGGGTGCCATGCAGGTTGCCGCCGACGCCGCGTGTCCGATGTCGACCGGCCGGGCCAGGGCACGGCGACGGGCCAGGCGGGAAACAATTAGGGTTCTAAACACAACACAAGGAACCAGCGACGCGGGGGCGCGGTCCACCAGCAGGGACGCCGACGAGGGGGCAGGGCAAGAGGGAGAGGGAGCCGGGTTCCTTGCGGGGAGCGGCCCGAGGGCCGGGGCCTGCGGCAGGCATGTCCCCGAACCGCAGCCCTCAGCCCTAAGCCCTTCCGTCAGAAGTAGTAGCCGAAGTTGATGTTGAAGCGGTAGTTCCAGTGGTCGTTGGCGTTCACGCCGAAGTCGCCCGCGCCGAGGATCGGGTCGAAGATGTTGCTGTATCCCTCGGGCGTGCCGTCGCTCGTTTCGTTGCCGACGAAGAAGTTACCGTCTGAGAACGCCAGGTCTGTGTAGATGTACCAGCCGCCGCGGGCCCAGGCCGCGCCGAGCATCACCAGCTGACTGTCGTTGAAGTCGCTGTCCTGCTTGACGATGTTGCTGTACTCCACGTATGGGCGCACCGAATCCAGCCACGGAATCTGGTTGGTCTCCCACAGGTAGCTCAACGACACTGCCGGGATCCAGGCGTCGGTGGCCACCGGCCAGGCGAAGTCGTAGCCGCCCATGGGCACCAGCTGATCTGTGTTCAGCCAGGGGTTGTCGTCTACATCGATCTTGTAGCGGGTCAGCTGCGTGGCCAGCAGCCAGTTGTTCCAGCTGTTCTTCATGTGGATGGACGCGGCCCATTGCTCGCCGTCGTCGTTGCGCCGGCCCTTGAGCTGGCCCCACTGCAGCGAGGTACCGATTTCCGTCGGCACGGCGATGTCGTCCAGGTTGTAGATGGCGCGGAAGTTGAGCTGATTGCGCTCTTCCCAGCCGTTGGGCGTGCCGCCGTAAGTGACGGCGCCGTCCGGGGCGACGGACGTGGTCCAGGGCACGATGTCGTAGTCGTAGCGCGTGCTGTCCAGGCTGGTGCCGTTGCCGTCCCACTGGGCGCGGTTGTAGTAGGCGAAGTCGAGGTCCCAGTCGCCGACGCTGGTGATGTACTTGATGCCCAGGTCCATATCGTCGGCGAGACCGACGTAGAAGTGCTGGTCGAAGAACCAGCTCTGAGAGACGCCGTAGGGGCCCGGGCCGAAGGGCACGCGGTTCTGGCCCACTTGGATCTGGCTGCCGTCGTCGAACTCCCAGCCGAGCCAGCCGGTGTGCAGGAAGTTGTAGCCGCTGTACCAGCGGTACTCCAGCTTGCCGATTAGGTTCTCGTACTTGAGGTCCATGTTGATACGGAAGGTCTCGAGCTCGAAGTCCCCGCCGTTGCCGCCGCGTGACGGTCCGCTGCCGCGGCCCGGGTAGCTGCCGAGCACATAGTTGGCTCGCAGTGCACCGCCGATGGTGAGCGGGCCAAAGGTGATCTTGTCTGCGGGGGCCGGGCCCTCGTCGGCGAGCTTCTCCTCAGCCTCGGCGGCCTGGGTATACGCGGCCTCAGTCTCCTCTTTCGCCTCGACGAGCTCCTGGCGGGCTTGGTCCAGCTCGGCTTCGAGCTCGGCGATGCGCCGTTCCAGGGCCGCGGTGCTGGCTGTGCCGATGCCGGGGGCTCCCAGCAGTGGAAGGACGGCGGCGATGGAAATGGCGAGGGCGCTGTGGCGGGTGTGTGGTGCGCGGCGGCTGGCCGCGTGCTGGCTATGTGCGTTGAGAGACATAGGGCACCTGCTGTCGGTGGTTTGCCTGTTGTGAGGCAGCGACGTATGTAATCTTTTCGCCACTACAGAAGTAAAAATACACACGATGTCGCGTGATTGCAACGTTACTTGTTGCGCGGACGCAGCAATCTGGTGCATGGATGAGGCCCTGAGTCCGGGCGTTGCGCCTGGTTGGCTGGCGCGTGGGGGTGGCGGCGCTCCGCTGGTTCTGGGTTGCAGCCGGGTGCCGCACGTGCCTTCAGGGCTATACTGCGCGGCTATCCGGGCGCGCCGCCCGCGTCGATGACCGAGCGCCCCATGGAGACCCCTGCGGCTACAACCACTACGCTCGTGCTTCGCTTCATGGACGATCTCACGTCCAGTTATTGGCAGTTGCTGCTGGCGGCTCTGGCGCTCTTTCTGCTCTGGCGGATCGGCACTCGGGTGGTCGGCGAGCGTCCGCTGTTCGACCACTTTCCGCGCATCACCGCGGCGTTCGACGTCTTTGTGCTGCCGTTCAGCTGGATCGTTGCCGGCGCGCTGCTGCGGCTTGCGAATCGGGTTGTCGGCATCCCGGCGCTGGACGCTTCCATCAAGTGGCTGACCGCGCTCGCGGCCTATCTGGCCGCGGGCTGGGCTCTGGCACGGCTGGTGGAGGTGCAGTTGCTGCTCCGCGCCGAAGAGCGGCGTCGCGAGCGCGTGCCCCAGCTCATTGTCGGCCTGATCTACATCCTGCTGATGCTGGTGGGCCTCGGCCTCTTCATGAACCAGCGCGGGTACTCCCTGTCCGGCGTCTGGGTTTCCACCGGTGTTGCAGCGGCGGTGCTCGGCTTGGCGCTGCAACGGACCTTGGGCGACCTCTTTTCCGGCATCGCGATGGGCGTCGAGCGGCCCTTTCGCATCGGCGACTGGCTGGAGCTGCCGGACGGCCGCGTCGGCGAGGTGGTGGACATGAACTGGCGCGCGACGCGCCTGCGTGGCTGGGACAACGCCACCCTGGTGGTGCCGAACTCCAACCTCGCGAGCCAGAGCTTCAAGAACCTGCATGGCGAGAGCCACGTCTACGCGCCCTGGTACTTCGTCAAGCTGCCGGCGGACGTGGACCCGCGCTATGCCACGGAGCTGTTGCTGCAGGCCGCCATGCGCTGCGACAGCGTGCTCAAGCTGCCGCCGCCCGTGGTGCGGCTCGCTGAGGGCGGCAGTCTGCCCTACAGCTACATGGTCTGGGTGCACCTGCGCGAGTATCCGGCCATGTTCCGCGCCCGCGAAGAGCTCTTCCGCGAGATCCACAAGTCCTTGCTGGAGTCGGGCATCGAGGTAGCGCCGCAGGTGCAGGAGATGCGTACCCGTCGCGCGCACATCTCGAGCGCAGAGCCGCCGACACTGGCGCTGGCGCTGCAGTCGCTGGAGTTCGCCGGCGACCTTACCGATGACGAGCTTGCGCAGATTGCTGCCCGCAGCGAGTACCGATACTTTAATGCCGGCCATGTGCTGCTGGCGGAGGGGGCTGTCAGCGACGCCCTATACGTCATCGCCGGCGGGCTCGTGGACAGCACCGTGCTCTTGCCCGACGGCAACCGCAAGGAGTTGGAGACGCTCGGTCCCGGCAGCTACTTCGGCCTCACGGCCATGCTGACGACGGAGCCGAGCTTCGAGGAGTTCATTGCACGCAGCGATGTGACCCTGATCCGCGTGGACCTGGATTGTGTGCGCACCATCGTCGACGCCCGACCGGAGCTGAAAGACAAGCTGGTGGAGCTGGTCAAGCAGCGCTGGGACCTGGCAGAGGCCGCCCGCGTGCAGAGCCGCCGCCGAACCCGCCGGCTCACCATGCGCGACATCCGCCTCGGCATCGAGCGCCGGTTGTACAACCCACGCATTCCGCGGCACTGATGCCGCTCCCAAGGCCGCATGCAGTCGTGGGAGCGGCCTCTGGCCGCGATCGACAGCGCTGCAGGCGAAGTCGCGGCAGGGATGCCGCTCCCACAGAGCGCATGCAGTTGTGGGAGCGGCCTCTGGCCGCGATCGAC
>NZ_JAIFKJ010000348.1:0-3970 GCF_019695415.1 Thiohalocapsa sp. | reverse complement strand
TCGCGGCAGGGATGCCGCTCCAGCAGGACGCCCGCGCCAGCAGCACACACTTGCAATCCAGCGCCAGTGGAGGTTTGATCGCGGCGCGTCATCAACCAAAGGAGAAAGACGACATGCGTCAGCTTTATCGCCGAGCTTCCTCGTACGCCACGCTCGCCGGCCCTGCGCTTGCACTCGCCCTGGCCGCCGGTCCAGTCATCGCCGGCTGGACCATGGACCCGGCGCGCTCCCATCTGAGCTATGTCTCCATCAAGGCCAAGGACGTCGGGGAGGTGAACACGTTCAAAGAGATGGCCGGCACGATCGACGACAACGGCCAGGTCACCGTGTCCATGTTCCTGGACAGCGTCGAGACCCTGGTGCCCATTCGCAACGAGCGTATGCGGGAGATCCTGTTCGAGACCACCAACTACAAAGAAGCGACGCTAACGGCCAAGATAGACCCAGCCATCATCGCAGGCATGGAGTCTGGACAGATCGCCGAGATCACCGCGGAGGGCAATCTGTCGCTGCATGGTGCGACCCAGCCCATGATCATCAGCATGCAGGCCGCAAAGCTTGGTGACGGGACGGTCATGGTCGCCAGCACCAAGCCGCTCATCGTCGACGCAGCCAAGTTCGGGCTCACCGACGGCATCGAGAAGCTGCGTGAGATCGCGGGCCTCGCGAGCATCAGCCACGCGGTGCCCGTGACCTTCGTGATGACCTTCGTATCGGCGCAGGAGTGAGCCTAAGAGGGGCGGTGGACCATGTCGACGGGCGTGCAAGTGCTGCCGGCAGTCAGGATTTCAGCAATATTCTGCGTGTTATACCCGCTGCACGGCGGTTTTTTGGCGTGTCGCGAGAAGAAGCTGCTGATGGGCGCTCTCTCCCTCGAGCCTAGCCCCTCGAAACTCGCCACGCTCCGCTATGCCTGCTGGGTGAAGGCCGCCTGCGACGCCCCAGCCCGTGCACGCTGCTCGGTCAGCATGCGGCGCAGCGCACAGTTGCGTCGAATGCACCAGCGGACGTAGAGCATGAGGCCGACAGCGCTCACGCAGAACACCAGCGCGCTGCCCCCGATCTGCGCGGCGACGTCAAGCGCCATCAGATTAAAGGTGGCCCAAGCGGGAAAGGCCAGGATCGCGGCTAGGGCGAGCGCGAAGCCGAAAGGCCAAAGCGCGCGGCAGTCTTTGCAGTGGTTCATGAAATGCGGTCGCTCCAGGTTGTTCAATGCTTCCGTGCGGATGTCATTTGGAGCATCGCAGGTGGACAAAATCTAGTCAACCTCCGAGAATTGGGGTTTTCCACGAATCGGCCCAAGGACTGCCCGGGCACTGCCCCGAGCCCAGCGAAGGTGGGCCCGGTAGGTCGGGTTAGCAGCAGCGTAACCCGATAATCACGGAGCTCCGCCCGACCTGCGCCCCGGTCGCTGCTACGCTCGCGTGCTGCGAGCCGAAGTCGATCAGTCCGCAATGGGTGCGAACAGCTCGTCGATGTCCTGCGCCGTAAAGGCGGGCGAGCCCTCGCCCCCGCCCTCTCGGTAGATGCCTTCCGCCAGTGCCTGCTTCTTTTGCTGCATGGCGAGGATCTTCTCCTCCACCGTCTGCTCCGTGAGCAGTTTGTAGACGAACACGGGCTTGTCCTGGCCGATGCGGTGGGCGCGGTCCGCCGCCTGCGCCTCCACCGCCGGGTTCCACCAGGGGTCGTAGAGGATCACGGTGTCCGCCTCGGTCAGGTTCAGGCCCAGGCCGCCGGCCTTGAGGCTGATCAGGAACAGGCTCACCTCGCCGCCGCGGAAGCGGTCGATCACCTCGTCGCGACGCTTCGTGCGTCCGGTGAGCTTGGCGTAGCGGATGCCGCGGCGCTCGAGCTCCGGCTCGATAAGCTTGAGCATGCTGGTGAACTGGCTGAAGAGCAGGATGCGCCGTCCCTCGTCCAGCTGCTCCGGCAGCAGGTCCATCAGCAGCTCCAGCTTGGCGGAGTGCTTGACCCGCCGCGCTGCCGGCAGGTCCAGCAGGCGCGGATCGCAGCAGGTCTGCCGCAGCTTGAGCAGTGCATCCAGGATGGTGATGCGGCTGCGCGCCATGCCCTGCTCGGCGATGGCTTCGCGCACGCGCTTCTCCATCGAGAGCCGTATGCCCTCGTATAGCGATGCCTGGGTCTCGCCGAGTGCCACGCTGCGCACGATCTCGGTCTTCGGCGGAAGCTCTTTCAGCACGTCCTGCTTGCGCCGGCGCAGCAGGAAGGGCGCCACGCGCCGGGCCAGGCGCTCGCGGCGCTCGCGGTCGCCGTGCTGCTCGATGGGCGTGCGCCAGTGGCGCCGAAAGCGCTGCTGATCGCCCAAGAACCCGGGCAGCAGGAAATCGAACAGCGCCCAGAGCTCGCCCAGGTGGTTCTCCATGGGCGTGCCCGTCAGGCACAGCCGATGCCGGGCATCGAGCCGCCGCACCACCTGTGCCGCCTGCGCCCGCGGGTTCTTGATGGTCTGCGCCTCGTCCAAAATCAGCAGGTGGAAAGGCGCCTTGCCTAGGCGCTCGCGGTCCCGGGGCAGCAGCGGGTAGGTGGTAAGCACCAGGTCGTGCGCCGGGATCTCGGCGAAGCGCTGATGCCGGTCGTTGCCATGCAGCACCAGCACGCGCAGGTCTGGTGTGAAGCGCTGCGCCTCCCGGCGCCAGTTGCCGATGAGGCTGGTGGGGGCCACCACCAGCGCCGGCTGCTCGAGCCGGCCGGCTTCCTTCTCCAGCAGCACATGAGCCAGGGTCTGGATGGTCTTGCCGAGGCCCATGTCGTCCGCCAGGATGCCGCCCAGGTCGACGCTGCGCCGGAACTGCAGCCAGTTCAGCCCGTGCTGCTGATAGGGCCGGAGCCCGATGGTGACCCCCGGCGGCGGTCCCCACCCGGGTCGGGTCGCGAGTCTCTTGCACTGCTTGGCCAGGTCCCGCAGCCGCCGGCCGCCGGACAGGGCGATGCCGCGGGCGGCGAGGTCGTCCAGGGTCGGCGCGTCGAAGCGCGATAGGCGAAGGTGCGAGGCCCCCTCCGGCGGCTCGTCGCCGAACAGCTCGCGCAGTGTTTCGAGCACCGGGCGAATGCGCTCCCCCGGCAAGTCCACATAGCGCTGCGCGGCGTCCTCACCGTCCCGCGGCGGGATGGGCACGCTCACCACCGCCGGCAGCTCCGCGTCAGGGCCCAGGGCCAGCAGCGGCGCAACGATGGGCACCAGCGGCAAGCGGCGGTCGTCCACCTGCAGGTCGAAGCGCAGCCCGAACCAATCGTTGCCGGCGGCCTCCTCGTCGTCCTCGTCGATGGCCGCCTCCCAGTCGCCGGACTCGAAGCGCAGCCGGAAGCTCTCGTCGAAGGCGATGCGCCAGCCCTGCGCCTCCAGCTGGGCCAGGCCCTCGCGCAGCAGGGCCGACCATTGCCCGGCACGGGTCAACGCATCATCGCCGTCTGCCGCCAGATGGATCGGACCGCGCGCCGGCTGGTTCTGATCCGTCGGTACGAAGCCATGCTCGATGAGTGCGGCCAGTGCCGCGGCCTCGGCGGCCGGGTCCCGGGTCACATCCACCAGGCCCGTGTCGGTGTCGATGACGCTGTGCGACTCCGCCGGCTGTGCCGGCAACCGATGGCCGGCATAGTCGAAGTCGAGATGCAGCCGGTGCGCATCCGCACCGCCGCGGCCGCCGTGCAGGGTCAGATAGGGCGTGGCGGCTGCATCGGTGACGGACGTGACGCTGACAGGCGTCGGCGTCGGCAGCGGCAGGTCTGGGAACTCCTTGAGCAGCAGCTTCGACACCCCCTCCGCGCGCTCCTGCGGCAGCCGGGGGGCGCGCTGCAGCTCCTTGAGCTGCGCCGTGCGCAGCCCGTGCGTCTGCAGCTCGCCGACCGTCTGCCGCAGCGGGTCCAGGTAGCACGGCGGGTCCGTCAACAGCAGCTCCGCGCTGGTGCCCGGTCCCGGCTCGGGTGCCTCTGCAGCGTCGCCCCACCAGCG
>NZ_JAIFKJ010000481.1 GCF_019695415.1 Thiohalocapsa sp. | reverse complement strand
AAACGGTGACAGTATACTTAACTTCACCAGAATCACCTGTTTGTCAATTGATCTCCCAAGGGGCCTACCGCTGTCCGGACCCCCGCGCCAACCCTCCGCGCTGCAATTGCTATGGTTGAAGGAGGCGTCAGCAATGCAGCCGTGACGGCTCCGGAGGGGAACGATGTCGACAACCATGAGCAACCCGGCCGAGCGAGCCCCAGTAGAGCCCGGGGCATCAACCGAGCCCCAGGCATCAGCAGAGACTCCGGAACCGCGGGTTGTCGATAACGTCTGGATCACGCTGTCGGACGGCTGCTCTCTGGCGGCCAAGCTGTGGCTGCCGGCGGATGCCGAGGAAAACCCGGTGCCGGCGGTGCTGGAGTACATTCCGTACCGCAAGCGCGACCACAAGGCCATCCGTGATGCGGAGATCCATGGCTTTTTCGCCCGCCATGGCTACGCCGGGGTGCGGGTCGATCTGCGCGGCAGCGGCGACTCCGAAGGCGTGCTTCGGGACGAGTATCTGGAGCGGGAGCTGCAGGACGGGCTGCAGGTGCTGCGCTGGATCGCAGATCAGCCCTGGTGCAGCGGCAAGGTGGGGCTCTTCGGGCTGTCCTGGGGCGGCTTCAACGGGCTCCAGATGGCCGCCCTGCAACCTCCGGAGCTGGGGGCGGTGATCTCCGTGTGCTCGTCGGACGACCGCTATGCCGACGATGTCCACTACATGGGCGGCTGCCTGCTGACGGATAACCTCTCGTGGGCGTCCACCATGTTCGGCTTCAATTCCTGCCCGCCTGACCCGGCGGTGGTGGGTGAGCGCTGGCGGGAGATGTGGCTGGAGCGCCTGGAGGGCAGCGGGCTGTGGATCAAGAATTGGCTGGAGCACCAGCGCCGCACCGAGTTCTGGAAGCACGCATCCGTGTGCGAGGACTACAGCGCCATTCAGGTGCCGGTGATGGCCGTGAGCGGTTGGGCAGACGGCTATTCCAACACCGTGTTTCGGCTGTTGGAGCATCTCTCGGTGCCGCGCCGGGGGCTCGTGGGGCCCTGGGGGCATAAGTATCCGCATATGGGCGGCCCGGGTCCGGCCATCGACTTTCTCGGCGAATGCGTGCGCTGGTGGGATCAGTGGCTCAAGGGCGAGGACCGCGGCGTGGACCAGGACCCGATGCTGCGAGCCTGGATGCTGGATCGCCGTGATCCTTACTCGCCGGAGACCACCGGCCGCTGGGTGGCTGAGGCGTCCTGGCCGAGTCCTGACATCGAGCGTCGCGCGTACCGCCTGGCCCGTGCTGCACTGGTGCCGGATGATGCCAGCACCAGCACCGCCGGTGCCGAGCTGAGCATCAAAAGCCCCCTGAGCGTCGGCCTCTTCGCAGGCAAGTGGTGCTCCTATGCCGAGACCACGGATCTGCCTTCGGACCAGCGCTTGGAGGATGGCGGCTCACTGGTGTTCGACACAGAGCCCCTTGCGGACGACTTGTCCATTCTCGGCGCGCCCGAGGTGGAGCTGGAGCTCGCCGCTGATCAGCCCGTCGCTATGGTAGCCCTGCGTCTGTCCGACATCGGCCCGGACGACCGGGTCACCCGCGTTACCTTCGGCGTGCTCAATCTCACTCATCGCGACGGCCACGAGACGCCGGCGCCCTTGGAGCCGGGCCGCCGGTACCGGGTGCGGGTGCAGCTGAACGACATCGGGCAGCGGTTTTTCGCCGGGCACCGCATTCGGCTCGCCATCTCCAGTTCTTACTTCCCGCTCGCCTGGCCCTCACCCGAGCCCGCTCGGCTCACCCTGGATGTCGAGGGCTGCCGGCTGTATCTGCCGGTGCGCGCGCCGAAGCCCGGGGATGCCGAGCTTCGCGACCTTGGGGCGCCGCGCAGCGCACCAGCGCCGGCGCACACCCTGCTGGTGCCGGCGGAGCGCCACTGGACCGTCCGCCACAACCTGGCCAACAACGAGGTGGCACTGGATGTGGTCAACAACGACGCGCGCGTGCGCCTCGACGACATCGGCCTTGCGTACGGGCGCAAAGTGGAGGAATGCTGGAGCTACAAGAACGAGCGCTACGAGACCGTACGCGGCGAGGTGGTGCACGAGCGCAGCTTCGAGCGCTCCGGCGTCGCCGGGGTCGACGACTGGTCGGTGCGCAGTGTCACCCGCACAGTGCTCACCTCCACGCCGACGCATTTCTTGATCCGCGCCACGCTCGACGCCTTTGAGGGCGATGTGCGGGTGTTCGAAAAGAGCTGGGACGAGGCCATTCCGCGGGATCTGATCTGATCCGATCCGGGCCGGCGCTGGCGGACCGCCCTGACGCGGCCCCGGTGCCCACACCCACGGTAGGGAAAAGCGATCCAGCCAGGAGCAACCCATGTCAGCGACGCCCATCAGTTGCGCGAGGTCATGCCCCTGTGCCGGGCGCGTCACGCGCGTGCCGGACGCCGACGCCATCGCCCGGGTCATGGAGCGCCAGCCGGGCACCATCGTCAACGTCGCCGTCGAGCCCGGCCAGCACCTCCAGGAGCTGCAGGGGCAGGACCAGTACAGCGTGGAGATGGCGCAGATCCTCATCGGCGCCCGTGATCAGCTGGAGCTGGTGGACAAGTACCGCGACGCCCTGGGGACCCTGGAATTCGGCATCGAGCGGGACGAGCCCGGGGCGGTGAGCCGGTGAACGGCAACCCACATGGAAATCGTCGGGCATCCTGAGTCGGCGGCCTGATCCACGCGGGCTGTTTCCCTGCAAATGCTAAGCTTTTAGGCGAAGGGTCGCGCCCTTCCGGGGAAGACCACGCGGCCCGCGAACCGCTTTGGAGGTGTCCTGTGAAACGGATTCGTCTCGTGCTTCTGCTCGCGCTGGCAGCCATGCTGGCCGCACCGTCCGTTACCGCTGACAGCATCCTGATGGCGAGGCAATTCGCGTTCCTGTTCCAGGGCGTGGACGGGCCGCAAGCGGGCAAGGCTCTCCACCTGATGAAGCCCGCGGAGCTCGTGACGCGGCTCAAGCGCGGCGAGCGGATCATCGCCCTCGACGTGCGCACCCCCGCGGAGGCAGCCGTTTACGGCATGACCCTGCCGGAAACGCTGGCGATCCCGATCAACCGCCTGTTCATGCCCGAGAACCTGCGCCGCGTGCCCAGGGACAGGCTGGTGCTGGTGGTCTGCAAGTCCGGCACCCGGGCCACCGCGGCCGGGACCGCCCTGCGGGCCGTGGGCTTCAGCAATGTCTATGTGCTGAAGGGCGGGCTTGCCGCCCTCGGTGGTTATCTGAGCCCGGTTACCGCCAACGCGCCGGTCGCCGCCGCGGGGAAGTAGCGCAGCCTGCCGCGCCGCAACGCTGCGCTGCCGCGGGGCTTACCGCTCCGGTCACCGTAAGGCCTCGCGCGGACAGCATCCTACGGGTTGGCCGCGGCCCGGCCCGCTTCCGTTGCCCGTTGCAGCCCTTCGCGGAACCGATCGAAGCCGTGGCGCACGGCGGTCGCCGGCGCCGCGGTGGCGAGGCTCACGACGACAATGGCGAGGGTCGCGAAGAGCACGCCCGGCACGATCTCGTAGAGCTCGAAGATCCCGCCCGGAATCTGCTTCCAGACCACGACGGTGACGCCGCCGACGATGATGCCGGCGAGCGCCCCGGCCCAGTTCATGCGCCGCCAGTACAGGCTCAGCACCAGCACCGGGCCGAAGGCGGCGCCGAAGCCCGCCCAGGCATAGCCCACCAGACCGAGCACAGTGCTGCCGGGGTCGAAGGCCAGGAGCAGCGCCACCACGGCCAACACCACCACGGCCGCGCGGCCGATGGCCACGATCTCCCATTGGCTCGCCCGCGGGCGCAGGAGCTTGCGGTAGAAGTCTTCCGCCAGGGCCGAGGACGACACCAGGAGCTGCGAGTCCGCGGTGGACATGATGGCGGCGAGGATGGCCGCCAGCAGTACCCCCGCGATGACCGGATGGAAGAGGGCGTTCACCAGCACCATGAAGATGGTCTCGGCGTCGCCGAGCTCGCCGCCGGCGTTGGTCTGGATCCAGGCCGCGCCGGCGAGACCCACCAGCACTGCGCCGCCCATGCTGAGCCCGGTCCAGGTCACGGCGATGCGCCGCGCCGTCGGCACGTCCGCGCCGGAGCGGATGCCGGCGAAGCGCGCCAGGATGTGCGGCTGGCCGAAGTAGCCGAGCCCCCAGGCCGCGAGCGAGACGATGGCGATGGTGCTGAGCGCCTTGCCCTCGTTGTCCCGCCACAGGGTCAGCAGCTCCGGGTTGTGCGCGTTCAGCGTGCTCGCCAGCGGGCCGATGCCGCCGTCCGCGCTGATGGCGATGACGGGCACGATCAGCAGCGCCGCGGCCATCAGCAGCCCCTGCACC
>NZ_JAIFKJ010000261.1:1422-11585 GCF_019695415.1 Thiohalocapsa sp. | reverse complement strand
GGGCGGAGGGCGCCCGGGCCGGGTGAAGCCAAGCGCACGGCCCGCCTCTTGCTGCCTCATCCTCGCCAGGCCGACGAGGCACGGGCGGGGCAGGGGTCTGGGCGCCGAACCCACGGATCCATGGCATACGCCGGTCCAAGCCGGTATGTGTCATGCGCCAAAGACACAACGACACAAGCGGGGCGCGCGTCCGCCGCCCTCAACCGACCTCATATGAACATCGAAACCGAGATACCCGTTCTTCAAATGGTCCTGCGCCTCGGGGCGGCCGTGCTCTTGGGTCTGGTGCTGGGACTGGAGCGCGAATTGCGCGGGAAGGCAGCCGGGCTTCGAACGCATATGCTGGTGTCGCTTGGTGCCGCCAGCTTCATGCTGGTGGGCCTGGAGGTCATGTATGCGACCTCCAGCGGCGATCCGTCGGCTCGGATCGATCCGACGCGCATCATCGAGGGTGTCATCGGCGGCATCGGCTTTCTTGGCGCCGGCAGCATCATACGCGGAAACGGCAATATCGAAGGCATCACGACAGGTGCCGGGATCTGGGCGGCGGGCTCCATTGGCGTGGCGTGCGGCTTCGGCAATCTGATTCTGGCCGCGATGGTGACGGGTTTCGCAGTCATGATCGTGGTGTTGCTCGGATTCATCGAGCGTAGGGCCATCAGAGATTAGCGGCGGTGATGCTGGATGTGGCCCTTGTCACGAACTCGATAGAGCGGCCTTCAGCTCCGCGACGCCGACCGGCTTGACCAGGTGCTGGTCGAAGCCCGCATCGCGGGTCTGGTGCCGGACGTCATCGTGCCCCCACCCAGTGAGGGCGATGAGCCGGAAGTCGTCGTCTGGGTGCTCGGCGCGCAGCCGGCGTGCCGCCTCGTAGCCGTCCATGCCGGGCATGCCGAGGTCCATCAGCACATGCGACCGCTGCCACTCCTTGCACAGTTCGACGGCCTCCGCGCCGCCGCAAGCGACTCGCACCTCGGCGTTCAGCAGGTTGAGGAGCATGCGCAGGCTCTCCGCAATGTCCTCGTTGTCGTCGACCACCAGGACACGGCATTCCGGCGCGAGCAGCGTGTTCTCCGTCGCTTCGTCCTGCATGGGTTGCTCCTGGGTGCTGCGACACAGCGGCAGAGAGACGGTGAAGGTGGTGCCGTGGCCGAGTCCGTCGCTGTCGGCACGGACGCTGCCGCCGTGCATCTCGACCAGGCTGCGGACCAGGGTGAGGCCGATGCCGAGCCCGCCGCCGCGTCCGGGCTCCGCTTGGGCGAACATCTCGAAGATGTCACCGAGTTGCTCGCGGGCGATGCCGCGTCCATCGTCCTGCACTCGGATCTCGATCTGATCTCCCTGCCGGACCACGCGCAGTGCGATATGGCCGCCCGGGTTGGTGAACTTGGCGGCGTTGTTCAATAGGTTGGCGACGATTTGGACCAGCCGCACCCGGTCGCCCACCACCCGCAGGGGCTCCTCGGGCACGCTCAGGGTGACGTGGCGGTCATCCCGGTTCAGCCCGCTCCGGCTCATGTCCATCGCGGCCTCGATGATCTCCGAGAGGTCGAGCCGCTCCTTCTGGAGCTGGATCTTGCCGCGGCTGATGCGCGAGACGTCCAAGAGGTCGTCGACGAGGCGCACCAGGTGGGTGAGCTGGCGGTCCATCATCTGGATGGCCCGCTCGGCCTCGGTGGCGTCGCCGCGCAGGGACTGGAGCAGGTCCAGACCGGTGCGCATTGGCGCAAGTGGGTTGCGCAGCTCATGGGCGAGGGTGGCAAGGAAGACATCCTTGCGACGATTGGCCTCCTGCACGGCCGCCTCGGCTTGTTTGCGCTCCGTGCTCTCTTCTGCAACGATGCTGACGCCGGTGACTTGTCCGTGGGCATCCTTTACCGGCAGCCATTGCTCAGTAAAGCTGCGTTGGACGCCGGGCCGGGAGGGCGTTTCGCTGACGATCTCGACATCGAGGCGGGGCTCGCCGGTCGCCACGACCTCGCGCATCGATGGCTCGAGCGTGTCGGCGAGCGCCGGCATCAGCTCGCGAACCGTCCTCCCGATGTGCTCGCCTGCCGGGATGCCGTTGATGTCGGCCAGCCGCTGATTGATGCGCAGATAGCGCAGATCGCGGTCGAGGAGGCACAGACCAACGGGCGCGTTGTGGTAGAGATCCTCCAGCTCCGCGAGCCGCTGACGGGCGACCTCCTCGGCAGCCATGGTCGCTTCTTCGGCCAAGAGGCGGGTAGAGATGTCGTCGAAGACGACGACGGCTGCGTCAACCTGACCATGCCGGTCATAGAGGAGAGCGGAGCTCACCGCAACGGGCACCACGCTCCCATCGGCGCGATGGATGAGCATCTCCTCACCAAACACGGCCTCTCCATGGCGCAGCGAGTACATGATGGGCAGCTCGTCGGATGGGATGGATGTGCCGTCGAGACGTTGGGCGGCTATTGCCTCAAGGTGGGCGTCGAGATCGACGCCGACGTAGTCTCGTCCATACAGCTCGAGCGCTCGCGGATTCAGATACGAGAGGCGACTGGTGGCGGCGTCGATCAGTACCACCGCCGCCGGGATTGACTCCAAAATGGCTTGCAGGCGATGGTGACTCTCGTGCAGCGCCTGCTCGGCGTGCTTCCATGCCGTCATATCCCGCAGGATCTTGGAGAAGCCGGTCAGGCGGCCGTCGGCGTCATGCAGGGCACTGACGATCCCTAAAGCCCAGAACCGCTCTCCGCCCTTGCGCAGGTGCCAACGCTCGTCCTCGGCGCGGCCGTGCGCCCGCGCCGCGTCAAGCTCGGCCTCGGGCACCCCCTGCGCCTGATCTTCCGGGGTGAAGATGAACGAGAAGTGCCGGCCCAGCACCGCCGCCTCGCTGTAGCCGAGGATTTGCTCGGCGGCGATGTTCCAGCTCGTGACCCGGCCCGCCGGGTCCAGGGTAAAGATGGAGTGGTCCTTGATGTTCTTCACCAGGGCCGTGAAGCGGTTCTCGATCTCGGCCCGTTCAGCCTCGAGGCGCCGGCGCTCGGTGATGTCCTCGATGGCCAGCAGGATCAGCTCGGCGTCCTCGTGCTGCAGCCTGCGGGCGTTGAGCAGCATGACCTTCTGCCCGATGTCGGGGAAGTCGTGCTGCACTTCGAAGTCGTCGAAGAATGTGTTCTGGGGCAGGATCTCGCCGAGCAGGATATGCAGGCTGGGGATCTCCCACTGGCCATTGCCGAGGTCGTAGAGGAGCCGCCCTTCGGTTTCCTGCGGCGACACCTGGAACGTCCGGTAGAAGCTTTGGTTGGCGCTCTGCACGCGTAAGCGAGCGTCCAGGACCAGCAGAGGCTCGCGGACGGTATCGACAATGCTGCGGACGTAGGCCAAGGCGCCGCCGAGGGCTTTCTCGCCTGACGCCTGTTCGTCATACATCGACTTGCGCATTGTAAGCGCCGCTCCTGCTCTACAAAGGGTTCTGCCCGTGGCTGGCTTGCCTGCCTCCGCTTGTGTATTCGCAACAGCCGACTCGGCCGGCTATTTTTTGCCCCACCGAACGATTCGCCCGGTGGATAAAGCCTCCCGCGTTGTGTGCTTTGTACCAGATAAGCACATTTTTGGTCTTCCTGGCCGAAATCGGAGATCACCGCCAGCCGGACGCCCGGCGATAGTAGCAACCGATCGGCCTCATACATTCCCGTCATTGGACGCCATAGATTCGAGCCTCCAGACTGACCCGGTGCGCAGGCTGCCGCCGAGCAGCGCGCAACTTACCCGACAACACCACGATTGGAGGTCATGATGGGACACGACGTAGCGACGACGGCCGGCAAATGCCCGGTCATGCACGGTGCAATGACGGCCGCCGGCACCTCGAACATGGACTGGTGGCCGAACGCCCTGAACCTCGACATCCTGCATCAGCATGACAGCAAGACCAACCCCATGGGCGAGGGCTTCGACTATCGCGAGGCGGTCAAGGAGCTCGACGCCGAGGCACTCAGGAAGGACCTGCACGCCCTGATGACCGACAGCCAGGCGTGGTGGCCAGCGGACTGGGGGCACTACGGTGGTCTCATGATCCGCATGGCTTGGCACGCCGCCGGCAGCTACCGGATCGCCGACGGACGCGGCGGCGGTGGCACGGGCAACCAGCGATTTGCGCCGATCAACAGTTGGCCGGACAACGTGCACTTGGACAAGGCGCGGCGTCTGCTGTGGCCCATCAAGAAGAAGTACGGCAACAAAGTCAGCTGGGCAGACTTGATGATTCTCGCCGGCACCGTGGCTTACGAGTCGATGGGTCTGAAGACCTTCGGCTTCGCCTTTGGCCGCGAGGACATCTGGCACCCGGAAAAGGACACCTACTGGGGCTCGGAGAAGGAGTGGCTGGCACCGAGTGATAACCCCGAGAGCCGTTATTCCGGCGAGCGAGACCTGGAAAACCCGCTCGCGGCGGTGATGATGGGGCTCATCTACGTCAACCCGGAAGGTGTCGACGGCAATCCCGACCCGCTCAGGACGGCGAAGGACGTCCGCGAGACCTTTGCGCGCATGGCGATGAACGATGAGGAGACCGTTGCCCTCACGGCCGGCGGCCACACGGTCGGCAAATGCCACGGTAACGGCGATGTCGAGCTGCTGGGACCGGAGCCCGAAGCGGCGCCGGTGGAGGATCAGGGGTTGGGCTGGATCAACAAGACCAAGCGCGGCATCGGCCGGGATACCGTGACCAGCGGCATCGAAGGGGCCTGGACGACCCATCCCACCCGGTGGGACAACGGCTACTTCGCCATGCTGCTGAATCACGAATGGGAGTCGAAGAAGAGTCCGGCGGGCGCTTGGCAGTGGCAGCCCGTCGACATCAAGGAGGAAGACAAGCCCGTCGATGTCGAGGACCCCTCGATCCGCTATGACCCGATCATGACCGATGCCGACATGGCCATGAAGATGGACCCTGCGTATCGGGAGATCGCCGAACGATTCCACAAGGACCCCGAGGCCCTCTCAGAGGCCTTCGCTCGGGCCTGGTTCAAGCTCACCCATCGCGACATGGGTCCGAAAGCGCGGTACCTGGGTCCCTGGGTGCCGCAGGAAGACCTGATCTGGCAGGACCCGGTGCCTGCAGGGCCCACCGACTATGACGTCGATGCCGTGAAGGCCAGGATCTCTGCCAGCGGTCTCAGCGTGAGCGAGATGGTCGCCACCGCCTGGGACAGCGCCCGCACCTTCCGTGGCTCGGATATGCGCGGTGGTGCCAACGGGGCACGTATCCGCCTGGCACCGCAAAAGGACTGGGAAGGCAATGAGCCCGAGCGGCTGGGCAAGGTCCTGGACGTGCTCGAAGGCATCGCGGCCGACACCGGCGCCAGCGTGGCCGATGTGATCGTCCTGGCCGGCAATGTCGGGATTGAGCAGGCGGCCAAGGCGGCCGGCGTCGACATCAGCGTCCCCTTCGCGCCCGGCCGCGGTGATGCCACCGACGCAATGACGGATGTTGAATCGTTCGCCCCGCTGGAGCCGATCCACGACGGCTACCGCAACTGGCTGAAGCAGGACTATGCCGTCAGTGCCGAGGAGCTGATGCTCGACCGCACGCAGCTGATGGGACTCACCGCTCCCGAGATGACGGTGCTCGTCGGTGGCATGCGTGTCCTGGACACCAATCACGGTGGTACCAAGCATGGCGTGCTCACCGACCGGGAAGGCGCCCTGACCAACGACTTCTTCGTCAATCTGACCGACATGGCGTACACCTGGGCACCGGCCGGCAACAACCTGTACGAGATCCGCGACCGCGACACGGGTGAGGTCAAGTGGACGGCCACACGGGTTGACCTCGTCTTCGGCTCCAACGCAACCCTGCGTGCCTACACCGAGGTCTACGCGCAGGACGACAACCAGGAGAAGTTCGTTCAGGACTTCGTGGCCGCATGGACGAAGGTCATGAATGCCGACCGCTTCGATTTGGGTTAACAGCAGCCGGAAGATTGGCCTTCCAGGCCAAAGGGGACAGTCGGTCCACTTGACACATCGACTCTGTCCCCAAGCCTGGCTGGTCAACGGTCGAGACCGATCTCTCTGAGTCGATCCGTCAGGCGTTCGGTGGACGCGTCGTGCGTATACGGAAAGTAGTCTGCCACCTCCGCGAGGGAGAACCCCGGGTTGGCGAGCAGCACCTCCTTGCGCTCCCATCGGGCCTCGTCCAGTTCGCCAACCTCCACGAAGCTGGCGGCGAGCCAGAGATGCAGTGATTCGGACGCCGGATTACTTAGAAGCCCCTGCTGCAGGGCGTCGATGGCATCCCGATAGCGCCCGATGGCGTAGTAGAGTTGGCCTCGATGCAAGTGATAGCGGCTGGGCGAGACAGGCAGCCCGCTGCGGATGCTGTCGGCGAGGGCGTGTTGGGTGGCAAGCACCTCTGCGAGTGCTCGGGTGTCGATGTCCCCGGGTGCGGCGAACACGGTCGAATCACCCCCGAGCGCCGCGGCCACGAGTAACTGTCGCCTGCCGGCGAGCAGGGCCTCGATCATGGCCTGGTCGTCATGGGCAGCGAGATGTGCCTTGCCGCCGGCAACGAGCAAGGGTAGGGCGGGGCTCAAGCGGAAGCGCTCATCGGCGGCCTCCATCGTTGCTGGCGGGTCCTGGCTCAACCAGAGGCCGGCGGCGGACAGGACGATGAGCGCCACCAGGACGAGCCCGTCCAAGAGGTGCTTACCACGTGCCCGCCAGTTGCGGGCGCGACGGTCCGCACTCACCTCGTCTATGGCAAGGTCTGCGGCCTGTTGACTGGATGGCAAGTCCCGCACCGGGGCGATAAGCCGATAGCCGCGTTTGGACAGGGTTTCGATATAGCGCGGCCTACGCCGATCGTCTTCGAGCGCCCGCCGGAGCTTCTGGATACCGCCAGTGACGCTGTCGTAGCCCACCACGGTACCCCGCCAAACCGCGCCTTCCAGCTCTTGCCGCGAGACCACCTGATTCGCGTGTCCCGCGAGATACCGCAATAGGTCAGCAACTTTCGGCTCCAGCTTTGCCTCCCGCCGGCCCCGGCACAACCGGTTTGCCCGCGTATCCAGCACCCATTCACCGATGCGCAGGCCGATCTGCGGTGGCGTGCCGCCCGCTTGCCGCACTGCGTGCGCAGCCGTGTCTGATGTTGTCGTCAAGCTCATCGTGCACCGCTCCCCGGTGAGAAACCGGCTTGTGCCCCCTGCCGCCGGAAAAACTTCGTAAAAAAGTCAGGTTTTAGTCAGGAGTTTAGCTCGGGCGGGGACTATCGTTTTGCTCAAGGCAGGGAAGGCCGGCAACGGCAGCTATGGAGGCAAAGAGCCGAGTCATGCGGGCTGGCGCCCGTCTGGGGCGCGGCAAGCACCAACATCTAAGAGGAGGAACGGACGCAATGAACCGACTGACAGTAACGATCGCAGCGGGCCTGATCGCCACGGCGGCGGGCGCAGACGATATCTACAACGGCTTCGCGGAGGGCAATCCGGATCTGCGAGCTGAGCGCAACGACTACGTCGGAACGACCGTGGTCCAGCCCGGCGTCGGTGACAGCATCGACCGCTATCAGGGGTGGGCTGACGGCAATAGCGACCTGTTCCAGCGCTTCGACGCGCCTGTGGACGACGATGAGAGGGCGGCTGATGTCTACAAGGGCTTCCACATCAACCCGGAACTTTGAGGAGGCTGACGGCGCCCGACGGTGCGGGCCGCACGAGCGGCCCGCGCGAAGACAGCGCATTTGAGGAATTTATACCCGTCGCGCTCGGAACCCGTGGACTCCCCGTGGTCTATAGTTGATTGGCGCCACAGTTCTTCTGGCGCCCTGACCATCTCTGATCGGCTGCCGTATCGCCACCACATCGGCCGGTGCGCTCGCGCACTCTGGGGAGCCCGTTCATGTCCGAAGCCGAGCGCACGCCTCCGCAGTGCGGTCCACAGCCCGCTGTGCTGCTGTTTGTCGCGTGCGCGTTGGTGTTCCTGCTGCCATCGGCACCGGCGGCGCAGACGCCGCCCGCGGTCATGCCCGGCACCGTCATCACCGCCGAGATCAAGCCCCTGCGCCATGCCCTGGCCCCGCTCATCCGCGCGGCGCAGGAGCGCTTCCAGGTCCCGGGCATAAGCCTGGTGCTGGTGCGCGGGAACAGCGTGCTTTGGAGCGAGGGCTTCGGCTATGCCGATCGTGAGCAGGGCGTGCGTGCAGGCCCAGCGACGGTCTACCGGGCCGGCTCCTTGGCCAAGCCGCTCACGGCCACTGCGGTCATGCAGCTGGAGGAGGCAGGCCGAGTTGACATCGATCAGCCCCTTACTGCCTACCTGCCCGACTTCTCCATCCGCTCGAGGTTCGATACCACGGCGGCACCGATGACGGTGCGCGCGGTGCTGAGTCACCACGCCGGCCTGCCCACGGACCTGAACAAGGGCATGTGGACAGACACCCCGTTTACAGACGTGGCCACACAGCTGGCCGAGGAGTACACGGCCTTCCCGCCAGACTTCGTGTTCGCCTACTCCAACCTGGGCTACACGCTGCTCGGGCATATGGTGCAGGCGGTCTCCGGTGTCCCGTTTGCGACCTACATGCGCGAGCAGTTGTTCCAGCCACTCGGTATGGACGCCAGCGGTATGGGTGAGCCTGGGCCTCGCGGCGGCCCCCTGGCGCAGGGCTATCGCGGCGGCGAGCCGTTCGCCATCCTGCCCATTCGTGATCTTCCGGCCCATGGACTCTATACCTCAGCGGCCGACCTAGGGCGCTTCATGCAGTTGGTCCTGGGCGGTGGCGTGTTGCACGGCAGCCGCGTGCTCGAGCAGGCCAGTGTCGAGCAAATGTGTGAGCCTCAGAACCTGGATGTGCCTCTGGACCTCGATGTGGTGAACGGCCTCGGCTGGTTTCTGGAGGACGGCAGCATTCCGGGCGGCGGCACGGTGCTGCGTCACGGCGGTACGACTCTCGTCTTCGGCGCCGAAATGATCCTGCTGCCGGAGCGCGGCCTGGGCGTCGCGGTGCTGGCCAACGCCGACGGGTCCCGCGCGGTGGTCTCGCAGCTCGCCGAGGCGGTGCTGGCGCAGGCACTGGATAGGGTCAGCCAGCCGCCGTCGGTGAAGCTGTTCCTCGCCGAGCTGGACAAGGCCGCCACCGCCCCCGAGCCCGCCGACATCGCCGGGCGCTATGCGACGGACTTCGGGCTCATCGCCATCCGTGAGCCGGACCCGAAGCTCTGCGCCTGCATCATCGACGAGACTTTCAACCTGATTCCTTATCCCAATGGCTGGTTTGGACTCGGCGACGACGCGCTGGGCTCACTGCCCCGGGGTCTGCGGCCGCTGGCAGCCATGCGTTTTCGCACCGAGCACATCGGCGATCGCGAGGTCGTGGTAGCCCGCAACGGCGAGGAGCGGCTCGTCATCGGCGAGAAGGTGCCCGATGCGCCGGTGCCGCAAGTTTGGTTGGATCGGGTCGGGCACTACGAAGTGCTGAACCCCGATCCGCGGTTTCCGCTCACCGATGCACAGCTCAAGCTCCGCGACGGGCACCTTTGCATGAGCTACCGCCTGCCCAAGCTCTCGCAAGCGCGTATTCAGGTGCCGCTGCGGCCCATCTCCGATACCGAGGCCATCATCCTCGGTCTCGGGCGCACCCGCGGCGAAACGCTTCGCGCCATCAGCGTCGACGGCGAGGAACGACTGCGCTATTCGGGCTTTGTTGGGCGCCTGTCGCGCTAAGGAGACACCATGCCTTACGACAAGACCACTGAATTGCCCGATTCAGTCCAGAGCAATCTGCCCGAGGGCGCTCAGAAAATCTACATGAAGGCCTTCAACAGCGCCTGGGATGAGTATGCCGACCAGGACGATCGCGAAGCAGTCGCCCACAAGGTCGCCTGGTCCGCTGTGAAGGGCAGCTACGAGAAGCGCGACGGCCGCTGGGTCGAAAAGTAGGCCGCCGATGGAGACCGTAGGCATCTGGCCGCTCTACGCACCGCTGACGGCAGATTCATGGGCACTGCATCAACGCATGTGCGCATAACCTTCCTGCTGCTGCAGCTTGGTCAGCTCGGCGTCGGCCATCGGCACCACCTTTACGAAGCCGTGGATGTCGTTGGGCATTCGGGACTTAGGCCGCGTGCTGGCCCTGGCGCCAGTAAGCGCCTAGACGGCGGCGCAGCGCCTTGGGGCGCTCGACGTAGATGATCTTG
>NZ_JAIFKJ010000261.1:0-1412 GCF_019695415.1 Thiohalocapsa sp. | reverse complement strand
CGGCCATGGGACCCCCCTTTAGGAAGGCGGGGGGGGCGGTGGGCAGTCGGGCAGTAGGCGTGGGTTTGGGCCTGGGGGCAGTAAGCGGCGAGGAGGCGGCGCAGCGGCGTGGGGGGGTCGACGTAGATGATGTTGCCAAGCCCGCGGGCGCGCCGGCGCAGCAGCTCGCTCTGTCGGCGCATTTCGCTGTTCAAGGCAAGCTCCGCCTCAGAGGAAGCGCTCGCCTGCTGCCCATTCTTCCGCAGGGTCCGCAGCAGCTCCGCCAGCACCGCGAGGTCGTGGTCATCACCGAGCAGGCTCTGGAGGTCCTTGACCGCCTGGCGCTGTGCCTTGAGCAACTTCGGCCAGGCTGGCTGGAGCAGCCGCAGGTGATAGCCGAGGTACTTGGTGCGCTTGCGCCAGTCGTGGAAAGCTTCGACGCTCGGCTCCTTGTAGGCCCGCTGCATGGCCTTACGACCGCGCTTGTAGGTCTTCGCGAGCCCGGGTCCGAGCAGGTCGAAGTCATGCGCGGGCTCGTCCGGGCAAGGAAGCTGCCAGTTGTCAACGCGTGCCCGGGCCTCCCGCATCCGGGTGCGGAATTGCGCGAGGCGCTGCGGCACGTCGCCGGCGCCCGCATGCACCTCTTCCTGATAGGCCACCAGCCTGGCGCGAAGCGAGCCCAGCTCCAAGGGTTCGACGTCATCGTGCAGCGACGGTTGGCCCGCCTGCTTCCCACAGGCTGCCGCGAATTTGGCGCCCTCATCGGACTTCGGTTGAGCGCGGCGCAGCACCAGGTCGAAGGTCTCCAGGGCCGCATCGGCGTCCCGCACCAGCGCTAGATGGGCGGCAGCATCACGGAGGGCCCGGTTCTCGGTCTTGTACAGGTCCGGCGCCGCAGGGCGAACCAGCCGCAGCAGCCCGCGCAGTTTTTTTATGTCCTTGCGGGCCTCGTGAACCGCCTCGTCGGTGGGCACGTTCGGGTCGTCCACCTGCGCGATGGCGTCGTCGATCAGGGCTCCGCCGATGCGACGCAGCGCGGTGTCTGGGCGCTCCTGTGGATCGAGCTGAAAGCGCATGGCGTGAATTGGTGTCGCTAGCAGGGGTGAGTGTCTCGTTCGGGTGCCGCAGGCTTGTTATGCCAGAGGCCTTTGCCGAATCACCAAGCAGCACTCATGCCAGCTTACGTGTGGGAGGCCGCTCGTTTCTCAGGTTTCGCGTGGCAGGACGGGGCATTGGGCTTGGCCTCAGGTTGCGCTGCAGGTGTATGAGGACATCGCGAGACTGCTGAAAAGCCTGTCGCCGCACGCGTCACTTCGAGCCTGGGCATTTCGCTGAATTCGTCAAGCCGGCGCTCCTGCGGGATAGGTCGGCGTACCTGGGGAGATGCTGATTTATTGGGCATCCTGCCCAAAAATCAGACGGAGCCGGGCCTA
>NZ_JAIFKJ010000391.1 GCF_019695415.1 Thiohalocapsa sp. | reverse complement strand
CCGCCGGTCGCAAGGTGCGCACCAGGGCGGCGGGCGAAGAGCCCGGATGGGCCCGGGAACGGGACGCTTAGGCGTGCAAGCTGACGGCCGCGCAGCCCTATCCACCAAACACGAAGGCGATGGCCCGATCTATCGTGGACGACATCTTGGCGTTCATCGGCCGAGAACGGCTGATTGCGGTTCACCCCACCTACGGCCAGGGTGGTTGGCTCGATAAGGTACTTGAGGCAGCCGCTGAGTATCTGTTTGTGTCGTCGGTCGGTTACATGGACTGGCCGTCAGCCCTCGATGCCTATCAAGGCGTTCACGCGATTCCGCTCATGACGATCCATAAGAGCAAAGGACTCGAATACCACAGCGTCATCTTCGTCGGCCTGGACGATGGCGCATGGTGGAGTTTCGCCAACGATCAGATCGAGGGCACTGCGGGGTTCTTCGTGGCCTTCACCCGCGCCAAGCAACGTGTGGTCTTCACTTATTGCGCGCACAGAGGGGCGCGGAGCAAAATTGCCACTCTCTACAATTTGTTGGAGAAGGCGGGCGTCCGGACGTTCTCGATCAACTAGCGAGACGCTGAATTATTCAGCGGTACCCGCCGAGAAGTAGCGGGTGCGCGATAGGAAACGTATCACCATTCGACCGGTTTAGATCGGCCTATTTGTATCTTCGCCCACGCCCCGCAGAAAGACACACCGCGTATGGATAGGTTGACAGTTCTAGCGGCCGGTTACGGGTTATTCGCAGCCGGCGGGTCACGGAGCGCCAATGACCGGAGTTGGCCGAGACCTGCCGTAACTGGCCCACGGGCTCAGGGTGTCAGAAAATTCTACATTCCGCCGCCTGCGAGGGCGGCCAGTATGTCCGCAGTTGGCCGGTTACGGCCCCTCCTGACCCCAAAACCGGGCAGCAGCTTAGGCGCACATGGCGGACGATTGGCGGAGGTTCCCTGACCGGCAGTTCCTGACCCTGGTCGCCCGGTCGCCGTTTCGCCCCAACCGGCGAGGTGCTCCAGGTTCCGGACGCTCGAGCTGCCTGCATGATTGATGTCACGATGCAGGCGCGCACCCTTGCTCACGACGATCTGACTCCTGACAACCCGGGCTCGCGAAGCGACACCACGACACAGTGTCGAGAGCGTTGCTATTTCACTATATCGACCTATACTGAAATTGTGATATGCAACCTCGGAGGCGATCAGATGAAACGACTTGTTGCCTTGTTGATTGCCGGATCGCTGGTCGCACCGCCCGCGCTCGCCTACGACGAGGCGTTGGCGAAGACCTACGAGCGGTTCTTCGAGAGTTTCGAAGAGAAGCAAGTGCCGAAAGCGATGCACTTGATCCCGCCGGAAAAGCTCATCACGGCGATCAAGAACGGCGAGGATTTGGTGCTGCTCGACGTGCGCACGCGACAGGAGCAGAGCGTCGTGGGCGTGACCTACCCCGGCACCTTGCATATGCCGATGAACGAAGTGTTCAAGCCTGAGAACCTCGCGCAGATTCCGACTGACAAGAAGGTGGTGGTGACCTGCCAGGCAGGAGTGCGCTGCACAGTTATCGCAACCGCTTTACGGAACGTTGGCTTCGACAATGTCTATGCGACCAAAGGTGGGCTCGCGGCACTGGTCAAGTACCTCGGGGCCAAAACCGCATTCTAGAGCATTCTCAGTGCAAGGCGGCGCGAACACTCACGCCGCCAGTTTTGGTAAGCCGGGGATACAGGCAGCAGTTAACAGCAGCCGCTGCCTTAGGAATTCCGCCGACCACAGGACGTCGTTCGCAGACAGCAATGGCTGTGCTTCTGGCCGTATGCTGCCGTCGCGTCGTTGCTGCTGGGCGTCCGCAGTGGATCAGTTGACGGACCTGCCTCCAGGGTCGGGCGAAGAGCTCAGCGGGCGAGACGCCATCGCGATGCTACGCGATTGCAGGTCCCTCGCGAACCGTCGAGGGCGTCAAGACGGTCGTCGACCCTCAGCCAACATCATCTGACCTCTGATCAACGGCAGCGGCGATCCAGCTAACGGCGGACAGCAGAAACGCCATTCGACATGATCGGCGGCATCCTCAATCGGGCCCGCCCGGGCCTGCCCGACGCGGACACTGTGCTGGAGTCGATGCCCGTCTGGGGCTGACTGCCCGGCTACATCTGCGCCGCGCGGACTCCGCATCGAATCACATCATGTCAAAGCGGGCTGCCCACAGCCGGTCGGCGGGCGCGGCCGCGGCTCCGCCGTCCCCGGCAACCGCACCAGCCCCGCCCGCAGCGCGAGCCGATACAGCGCCGGTGTGAGCACGAGCCCGAGCGGCATGGACAGCCCGACGCCGCCCGCGATGACCACCGCGAGCGGGGGCCAGAAGTCGCCGCCGGAGAACAGGATCAGCGGCAGGAAGCCACCAACGGTCGTCAGGGTGGTTGAGACGATGTGCCGCGTAGCGGCGGTGATGGCCGCGAGCATGGCGCCGATCTCGCCCGCGGCGGCCTCTGCATCGGCGCGGATGGCGGCGAGCACGACGATGCTCGCGTTGATGGCGACGCCGACAAGCCCGGCGCTTCCCAGGATCGGGTTGAAGCCCAGCGGCCAGCCCGCGAGCCACAGCGACAGCATGCCGAGCCCGACCGACAGCACGCCGGTGACGAGCACGATGCCGGCCAGCGTAAAGCTCCGAAACGCGAGCACCAGCGTCGCCACCATCAGTGCACCGAGCAGCGGCGCATAGGCCAGCAGGAGCCCGATGGCCTCGCCCTGTTCCTCGCTGTCGCCGGCGAACGCCAGCCGATAGCCGGGCGGCGGCGAGAAGCCCTCGGCCTCCAACAGCCGGCGCAGTTCCGCCGTCACCTCGATGGGCAGCGCGTCCGGCGTGAGCCAGGCCTCGATGATGTTCAGGCGCTCGCCGTCGCGGCGGGTGATGGCGGCCGTCTCCGGCGCGAGACGGAGATCCCCCAGGGCCGCGGCCGGGATCCACTCGCCCGGTGCGCGCGCCGAGACCAGCGGTAGCGTCGCGAGCGCGGCGGGGTCGTCGCGCTGGTCCGCGTCGTAGCGCACCCGCACGGGCAGATCCTGCACGTCCTCCAGCACGCGCCCGCCGACGGCGCCCTCCAGCGCGGTGCGGTATTGGGTCGCGATTGCGCCCAAGCTCAGGTCCGCGAGGGCGGCATCGCGTTCATCCGCGGCGATGGCAAGGGTCTTCGCGTCCGGGCCGATACTCGCGATGGACTCGGTGACCTCCGGCAGCCGGTGCAGGATGCGCCGCACCTCGTCGCTCTCCAGCCTCAACACCTGCACCTCAGGCCCCATAAGCCGCCCCCCGAAGGGCGCCGCGCAGGGCGGCCCCTGGCCGAAGCTGCGCACGACGATGCGAAGCGCCGGGAAGCGCTCCGGCAGATCGCGCTGCAGCGCGCCGACGAGGCGCGCCGCCTCCGCCTGGCTCGCGGCCTGCACCGTGCCGCGGGCGTAGGCCGCGTTGCGGTCCTGGTTGCGCAGCTGGTTGTAGTACACCGGCGGCGAGCTGCCGCCGGCCACCCAGAACACACTTTGCACGTCGCCGGCGCTGCGAATGGCCGCCTCCACTTCCAGCACCGACGCCGCGGTGCGCGTGACCGAGGACTCCTCCGCCGCCCACACCTGCACCTCGAACTGATCACGCTCCGCCGGCGGAAAGAACTGCAATCCAAGCTGCCCCGAGGCGACGAAGCCCGCAACCGGCACCACCAGGCACAACGCTGTCACGAGCAGCGGGCGCCGCAACGCGGTCCCGAGCAGCGCGCCGTAAGCACGCCCGACGTGCCCGCTCGACAGCCCCTGCTGCCAGAAGCCCCGACCCCGCGGCGTGGCGGCAAGCCCGGACAGCGCCGGAATCAGCGTCATGGAGATCAGAAACGACGCCGCGAGTGCCAGGATCACGGACACGGCGATGGGGCCGATGAAGTCACCGATATTGCCGGGCAACAGAAAGATCGGCATGAAGCCGAGCACGGTGGTCAGCGTCGAGGCCGCGAGCGGCACGCCGAGATGGCGCACGGCGTCCGCTACCGCCACGTCCGGCGCGGCACCGGCAGCACGCCGGGCGCGCACCGCATCGGTCATCACAATCGCGTTGTCGATGAGGAGCCCGAGCGCGATGATCATGCCGAAGATGCTCATCTGGTGGATCTGCCCGCCGGCGAAGTCGAGTCCGAATAGTGCGATGGCCGCCGACAGCGGCAGCGCGGCGCCGACGATGAGCGCCGAGCGCAGCCCCATGGTCAGCAGCACCACCGCCATCACCACGGCGGCACAGGCGATGAGATTGCCGCCGAGCTCGCCGAGTCGCGCGTTGGTGTAACGGCTCTGGTCGAACAGCACTGCCACACCGAGCACGCCGCCGAGCCC
>NZ_JAIFKJ010000526.1 GCF_019695415.1 Thiohalocapsa sp. | reverse complement strand
CTAAGGACTGACCGCAGCGGCGCGGTATCCACGGGAGATTGTGCCAACTGTACCCGGTCCGCGCTCCTTCGACAGGACCTAGCCAAAAAAAAGCACCCGGGCGCGAAGCGACGGGTGCCTGGATGTGGGGGCGGCCGTCATTGCACGGCCGCTGCGGAGTACGCCGACCTTATTCGGCGCTCATGGCCTGTTCGGACTCGGCGATGAGCACCGGCTCTTTTACGTCTTCCGGCAGGTGGTCGAACTTCTTGACCAGGTTCGGCCAGAGCAGATTGTAGTAGAGCTCCCCGCGGACCAGGGCCACGCCCTCGGCCGGGATCTCGTACTCGAGCACCCGTTCTTCATGAGGCTTGAGGCGGGTGTCCTCACCGGGCTGGGTGGCCGTCGGCGGAGGCGCCGGCATGCCCTCATCGTCTGCCAGGGCGTACGCCATGTAGGCCTGCGGGTCGTCCTTCGCCGGGTGGCCCTCGGCGTTCTGCCAGATGGGCTGGCCCGCGTCATCGTAAGCGGTGAGCTTGACGTAGATGTTGCGGAACGGCGCACCCGTGGGCATGGCATGCGGCTGCTGGTTCTTGATGTAGACGCTGGTCTTCAGCATGTCGCCGTCGCGCTCGCTGTTCACGTCGAACACGACAGAGCGCTTGAGCATCGGCTTGCTGTGGCCGCCGCCCATGCTGTGGTCGGCCAGCCCGTCGGTCACCGGCATGTGGCAGGACAGGCAGTTCACGTCGGTCTTGCTGTCGATGTACTCGTTGCCGGTCTGGCAGAGCGGTACACCGTGGGGGTTGTTGCGCTGGTCATGGCAGCCCCAGCAGGAGTCCGAGGTCTTCATCAGCCGCGGATTGCCTTCCATCGGCAGGGCCTGGATCTCTTCGCCCTCGAATTCCACCGGCTCGCCCAGGTGCGGGTTCGGCTTCTGCGAGTCCGCACCGCCGCCGACGCCGACGCCGCCGAACAGATCGTCGCTCGCCGAGGCCAGCTGCGCCAGACCGTTGTTGACGCCCTGCGGGCCCTGCAGGGTGTCGGCCACCTCGTAGGCCTTGAGACCAAGCCGGAGCTTGCCGTCTTCCCCGCGCACACCCTTGAATTTTTTGAGTGTGTGGCAGGCGACACAGTTGACGCCCTCGCTGTAGGCAGCCATGGCGTCGAGCTTGGTCTTGCCGTCCTTCGCGGCGTTGGGCGCGTGGCACTGCAGGCAGATCGGATACTTGCCGGAAGCCTTGTGCTTGACGTCCTCCGCCGTGGGATCGCCGACGACCATCTTGTAGAAGGTGCCGTGGATCGGGTCCTTGAGCGCCGTGCTGTTGGCGTGCATGGAGCCCTGCCACTGCTTGAAGATCTCCTGGTGGCAGTTGGCGCAGACCTCCGAGGAGACATGGTGAATGGACTCTTCCGCCTGCACGGCTGGGCCGAAGGCGGTCGTGGCCAGCAGTGCCAGCGCGGCGGATGTGAGGCCCCGGACGCGTTGCTGGAGCGGGCGTTTGAACAGGATCGGGATGGGTTTCACGAGCTTCCTCCCTTGGTTATTCGATGGATGCGCGAACGCGGCGTCATTGTTTCTGCATCGGCCGGTCGATCACATGCGCGCGGTCAATTATCTTCATTGCCCGCAGTGGGCCTTCTTGCTCTAATTTCTGAGCATTGCTGGCAGTGCGATTGAAAGAAGATCGACAATAAAGTGAATAATTAAATTAGCAGGCGCTAATCTGCTCTGCAGCCTCTATTCGCAAGCCTGCGATGGGGGGATGAGCGGATCATGCGCCGCGACGGTCATTGGCCGGAAGGCTGCCGTCGCGCACCCACGACAAGCGGTCTCGCGCGGCGGCCGGTGCGAACTCACACCGGCGCCTGGTATTTACCGCAGGCAGTAAGGCAGAAGCTCCCATGAATGCACTAATCCATCAGCCGCAGCAGCGGTCGCATCGCCGCCAACAGCGCCTTGCGGCATTGCTTATTTGTCTGCTTTGCGCCGCGCTCGCGCTGCCCGTGGCGGCCGAAAAGGTGAAGCTGGACCCGAGCGAGTGGGGCCATCCCGCCGGCGAAGACTGTGCCAGCTGCCATGAGAAGGCTTCACCCGGCATCGCCGAGCAGTGGCATCAAAGCGCGCACAAGACCGCCGGCGTCAACTGCATGGACTGCCACCAGGCGGACGCGGCCGACGTGGATGCCATCGAGCACGAGGGGCACGTCATCGCCACCATCGTCTCGCCCAAGGACTGCGGGCGCTGCCACGAGAAGGAATACCAGGAGCAGGAGGGCTCCGTGCATGCCGAGGCCTACGCCATCATCAAGGACCGGGTGCCGGCTCTAGCGCACAACGTCACCGGGCCCGAGATGCAGGCCGCCGGCTGTGATCAGTGCCACGGCTCGCAGGTGAAGGTGCGCGGCGACGGCACCCTGGACCCGGCCACCTGGCCCAACTCCGGCATCGGCCGCATCAACCCGGATGGCTCCAAGGGCAGCTGCTCGTCCTGCCACGGTCGCCACGCCTTCTCCAAGGCGCAGGCGCGGGAGCCGGACGCCTGCGTGCGCTGCCATTCCGGGCCCGACTCCCCGGACAAGGAGATCTTCGAGGCCTCCAAGCACGGCATGATCTACGCCGCCCAGCGCGATGCCATGAACCTGCACAGCGACACCTGGGTGGCGGGCAAGGACTACACTGCCGCGCCCACCTGCGTCACCTGCCACATGGGCGCCGCAGGTAAGGTCCCGGCCACGCACGACGTCGGCCTGCGCAACGCCTGGGCGCTGAACACACCGGTGTCGCAGCAGCAATACCTCGTGGTGTTGGACGACGGCTCGAAGCTGGAGATGCCCGCCGATGCCAAGCCGCCGAAGCGCGGCGCCGAGCTCACCAAGGCCGATGGCAGCACAGCCAAGGTCAAGGTCGTCGCCACACCGGAGCGCCGGCGGATGGTGATGTCCACCGTCTGCCTGGAGTGCCACTCCAAGACCATGACTGAGGGCTTCATGCGGCAGTTCGACGACGTGGTGGAGCTGTACAACACCAAGTTCGGCGAGCCGGCGGCGGCCATCATGGCCAGCCTTTACGACGCAGGCCTGCTGACCCCGCTGCCCTTCGACGAGCCACTGGAGTTCACCTATTGGGAGCTGTGGCACGACGAGGGCGCCCGTGCGCGCCACGGCGCCTCCATGATGAGCCCGAACCATGCCTGGTGGGAGGGTATGTACATGGTGGGCCGCAATTTCTACAGCCGCTTCCTGCCAGAGGCGCGGGCGGCGGCCGGTGATCGCGTTGCGGAGCTGGTGGATGCGCACATCGATGGCGCCGAAGGCCATGCTTGGCTCGCTCGAGGGGGAGAGGGCAATCCCATCCTTGGCTGGATGCCGCCAGAGCCGGAGCCGACGCCGGTTCCAGAGCAGTCACCGGCCGACGAGCCCGCCGCAACCGAGGAGCCGGCTGCAACGGGGGACGCGGCCGCTCGGGACACCGATGAGGCCGTCACGACCGCCGCTGCCGAAACGGGTGAGGCCGCCGCTGAGGAGGGTGCGCAATGATCAAGCTCGATCCGCCGGTCTTTATCACGCGCCATGTGCTGTTCGCGCTGGTGGCGGGGGGGCTCGGGGGTGTGGTGTTCATGTTCTTTCTGCTGGAGTTCGACCACTACACCAGCTCCAACGAGTTCTGCACCACCTGCCACTCGATGACCTACGCCGACGACAGCTACCAGCAGTCTGCGCACTACAACTCCGCCTCCGGCGTGCGCGCGAGCTGCGGGGACTGCCACGTGTCCGAGGGCATCGTCATGGCCACTTACGACCACGTGGTCGGCACCAAGGACCTCATCAAGCAGCTCTTCGGCAAGGCCGACTACGACGACCCAGTAGTAAACCTGCTGCACCTGCCGGACGCGGCCTTCGCTGCCCGGGAATGGTTCCGCAAGCGCGATTCCGCCACCTGCAAGCGCTGCCATGCGCTGGACGCCATTCAGGGCACCCGCGCCAACACCGCCGCAATCCACCAGGAAGAAACCGGCGGTAAGACCTGCATCGACTGCCACATGAATCTGGTCCACCGGAAGGTCCCGAGCGAGCAGACCTTCAAGCGCGAGGCCTGGAACGCCATGGTCGAAGAAGAGTTCGATCTGGTGCCGGGTACGGCGCAACGCCTGCTGGCCGGTGACCACCAGCCCGACCAGCAGGCAGCCGCTGCCGCGGCCGAGCCGGCGCCCGCGGCCCAGCTCGCTGAGGAGCCGGCGGCGGGGAGCAGCGCCAACTGATCCACCGCTCCACCTCGTGACACCGCGCCCGCGGGCTCACGCCCAACCCGTGCTCTTTGCCATCCGGTCGCGCTTGGGCAACTCCCTCGCCCGCGCCGCCCCCCCTCCCCCCCCCAACCCCACGTTCCCGCGGCCCGCCC
>NZ_JAIFKJ010000254.1 GCF_019695415.1 Thiohalocapsa sp. | reverse complement strand
TCGTGTCGGGCTTCGCTGGCACTCAGTGCCGACCGACGGTAAGCGCAGCATCCCTAGTTAAGCTCCCAGCTCCTGGCGTTGCGGGGAACCATGCGCGTGAACCGCGAGGCGACTTGTCATCACCGTGCGGCAGGCGGAAATCCCCAGACGATACGCCCCAGCCGCACCAGATCGCGCTCCTCCGGCGGCCTGTCGTAGCGCAGCAGTTGCATGACATCGGAGCTCACCCGCGGATTGGTGGTGAAATAGGAATGGCCGAAGGCATCGGTGCGCTTGCCCTGGTAGACGATGATGTCGATGTTGCCGAGCTTGTCGAGGTAGCGCTGGGCGTCCTCGGGCACGTCTTCGGGACGCAGGTTGCCCACCCGGCTCTCGCTGCGGAACAGGATGCGCGAGACCAGCAGCGCTCGGTCCTTGGGGGATGAATAGACGGTGAGGCGGCCGCGGATGGCGTCCGGCAGCCGGCCGCTCGGCCAGACGCTGAACACATCGGGGTCGGAGGCATAGGCCGTAATCATCTGCGAGGCCACTTCCACGTCGATGTCGGGAGAGAAGAGCACAACGTTGTCCAACTTAAGCACCTCGGCCGGCTCCTTGCCGGCGGCGATGGCCTCGCCCATCAGCTCACGCACTGCGGTCAGCAGCAGCGCCGTGCCGCGGCTGTGCGCCAGCAGCTGCACCCGCTCCACGCCGGGCGTCGTGGCAAGCGTGCGGATCACCTTCTTTAAATGATTGCGGGCGTAGTCGGCGGATTCGGTGGTACTGGTGTAGGAGATCAGGAAATTGCCGGTGGAAGACGCCGGCCAAGTGAAAAAGGCGCACACCGACTCGCGGCCCAAGAAATGGCACAGCTCCGCGGTGGTGAAGGCGGAGGTCGCAAAGGTCTCGTTGAAGCCGTGAACGTACAGCATGACCTCCTTGCGCGGTGAGCGCGCGAGACGCGCCTGGACCTCTGCCTGCAATTGCCGGCGCGCGGCCAGGTGCTGCGCCAAGGTGGCGTCGTCGCGGTACCTGTAACCCTGTGGGCCGACGCGAATGGCGTAGGGCTCTTCGGGGAAGGCGCCGAGTCGCTGCACACGACCCAGCGACAGGTCCAGGTCCCGCGTGCGCTCGGCGAGCCGGCTTTCTCGCTCCAGCGCCGGCCAAGTCACATCTGGGCCGATCTCTACCCGTGCGGAGCCGAACTCGATGCGCTTGGCCCGGTCTTGGCCATAGGGCAAGTCGCTCTCCGGGTCCGCCTGCGGGGCGCGGTCGGTGAGGTAGAGCAGATCAACATCGGTGCTGGCGCTGCGGACCTCCGCAGGCAAGGTGACCACCGGCTCGCCGCCGGGCTGCTGGTAGACCACCGGGGTGGGCATGAGCTGCCGGGGCTTGCTGGCACAGCCGACGGCCAGCAGGCTGATCACAGCGAGGACGATGAGCCGTTGTGCTCGACGCGGCATGGTCTGCTCCTTGGGCTTGCTTGCGTGACGACGCGGCCGCTGCAGCCGGCGGCTGCCATCCGCGGGCGTCGCGAGCCTTGGATTCTACGGTATCTGCGAGGCCGAGCCCGCACAGACGGGCCAGCTCGGGGCGAGCTTCGCGCCAGCCGGCCCGGATCCGAGGCCAGTTTCGGGTTAGCATGCCCGCGGAGTCGCGCCCTGGCCACCGAGAGAGAAACGCAGCCGCATGAGCAAGCCCGCAGCGCCTAACGTCACTGCACCTGTCACTGCACCTGTCACTGCGCCGGCCGACGCTTCAGCCCCGGCCAGAGCCGCGGACGGCGGCCACCGCAGAGCGGCGCCTGCCGGGCGCTGGCGCGACGCCTTGGGCGCCTTCCGTGACCGGCGTGTCCTGACCATGCTGTTCCTCGGCTTCTCGGCGGGCATCCCGCTGCTGCTCATCTTCTCGTCCCTGTCGCTCTGGCTGCGGGAGGCGGGGGTAGAGCGCAACGCCGTAACCTTTTTCAGCTGGGCGGCGCTCGGTTATTCGTTCAAGTTCGTCTGGGCGCCGCTGGTGGACCGGCTGCCCCTGCCCTGGCTCACGCGGCGCCTCGGCCGCCGCCGCGGCTGGCTGTTGCTGGCGCAGCTCGCCATTGTCACCGCCATCCTGCTGATGGCGTCCGTCGATCCGGCGCAGGGGCAGGATGCCTTGGTGCGCATGGCGCTCGCAGCCGTCATGCTCGGATTCTCGGCGGCCACCCAGGATATCTGCATCGACGCCTTTCGCATCGAGTCCGCGCCGCCCGAGCTGCAGGGCATGCTCTCGGCGGCCTATATCGTCGGCTATCGCGTCGGCATGGTCACCAGTGGCGCGGGAGCGTTGTTCCTGGCGGCGGCGTTCCTGTCGTCGCCGGAGCATTACTCCTTCGAGGCCTGGAGCCTCACCTACAGCATCATGGCCGGCACCATGCTGGTGGGCATCGTGACGACCCTGGTTGTGCCGGAGCCGGTGCGCAATCGCCAGGTGGACTATCCCTACCCGGCGACGGCCTATGCACGGCTGGTGCTGGTGTTTCTGTGCGCGGCGGCGGCCTTCGCCGGCACCTTTTTCTTAAGCGGCGGCGCCTTCGCGGCGCTCAAGGGCGCGGTCGGCGGCGGCGCGTTCGTGTCGCTGCTGGTGGAGGCGGTGCGGCTCGCGCTCGCCATCGGCCTCGCCGGGCTGGTGGGCTGGGGTTTGGTGAGCCTCGGCGCCGTGGACCGCGCCATGGCCGCCGAGACCTGGGTGGCCCCGGTGCTGGACTTCTTCCGCCGCTATGGCCTCGCCACCGCGCTGCTGCTGCTGGCGCTGGTGGGCCTGTACCGGATCTCAGACATCGTGCTTGGCGTCATCGCCAACGTCTTCTATCAGGACTTGGGCTTCACCAAGCCGCAGATCGCCAAAGCAGTGAACACCTTTGGTGTGATCGTCAGCATCGTCGGCGGCTTCCTCGGCGGCGTGCTGGCGACGCGCTTCGGCGTCATGCGCATCCTGATGCTCGGCGCCGTGCTGTCCGCGGCCACCAATCTCGCCTTCGTCGGGCTCGCCTATGTCGGGCATAACGTGCCGCTGATGTACGCGACGGTCTTCGCTGACAACCTGGCGGCGGGGCTCGCCAGCGCCGCCTTCGTCGCCTTTCTCTCCAGCCTCACCAACGTGCAGTTCACCGCCGTCCAATACGCCATCTTCAGCTCGTTGATGACGCTGCTGCCAAAGACCCTGGGCGGCTACTCCGGCAGCATCGTCGACGGCATCGGCTACCCTGGCTTCTTCATCTTCACCACACTGATCGGCGTACCCGTCCTCATCCTCGTCTGGCTCGCCGGACGCAAGCTCGCCATCCGCGACGCGGCTACCTCGGCGAGCCGCGCTGCATAGGCTCAGACTGGAGCAGACGGGCGACGCAAACAGTCACCACTGATGCGGCCGGTGAACAGCAGGTTTGCCGGCAATCAGACCTGAGGGTAGCCTTCATGTCCGTCCTGATGGAATTCAGCAGCTTCCCCACCATGCAGCTGAACGCCCCCGACCGCTATCGCACCGCCACCGAGATCGACGCCGTCGCCGAGCTCCTCGACCTGCGCGGCGCCCGCGTGCTGGAGCTCGGCTGCGGTGCCGCACACACCACCCGGGCACTGGTGGAGCGCTTGGGCGCCGCCGAGGTGGTCGCCACCGAGGTGGATCGGGTGCAGCACGAGAAGAACTTGGCGTTGTCGGACCTGCCCCAGGTACGTTTCGTGCTGGGCGGCGCCGAGTCCATCGATGCCGCAGACGCAAGCTTCGACGCCGTGTGCATGTTCAAGTCCCTGCACCATGTACCCGTGGGCGACATGGACCGGGCGCTCGCGGAGATCCACAGGGTGCTGAAGCCCGGCGGCGCGGCGCTGTTCTCGGAGCCCGTCTACTGGGGTCCGTTCAACGCCCTGATGTCACTGATCCATGACGAGCAGGCCGTCCGCGAGGCAGCCTTCGACGCACTCCGCCGTGCCGTGGGCGCCGGCCGCTTCCGCAGCGAGGCGGAGGTCTTCATCGAGGTACCCGGTACCTATCCGGACTGGGCGAGCTTCGCCGAGCGCTTCCTCGACGTCACCCACACCGCACTGGACTTGGGTGCGGCCCGTAGGGCGGAGATCCGCCGCGCCTTCGAGGCCCACATGACCCCGACTGGCGCCCATTTCATGAAGCCCCACAGACTGGATCTGTTGCGTAAGGTCTGAGCTGGCGGACGGCGGCCAGTCAGCCGATGAGTGCGCTGTCCTGCGCGGAGGGAAAGCGAGGCGGAAGCGTCTCAGCCCTCGGCAGGCCCCTGCCCATCCTCGCCCATCTGCGACTGGATGTAGTTCTGGATGCCGACCAGCTGGATACGGCGCAGTTGCTGCTCCAGCCACCAGGCGTGGTCCATCTCGGTGTCGTCGAGCAGCTGGATCA
>NZ_JAIFKJ010000155.1 GCF_019695415.1 Thiohalocapsa sp. | reverse complement strand
CCCTAGGTTAAACGCTAGGTCCGACGGCTAATCGAGCCCTGTCCCTTGTCTGCCTGCGTGCCCCCGCCCAGCGCCCGCTGCCTCGCCCGCTGCCTTCTTTTGCTCGGAGCGACCACGGCTGTGGCGGCGGGACCCCCAGGCGCGGCGGCGCCCGCGGATGGCGCGAGCGGTCCGACCGTCGCGGAGCTGCTCGCCGTCTGCGAGCGCGGCCGCGCCGCCGGAGACGTCGGAGTGGATGCCGCGATGTGCGAGTGGTACGCGGTTCCCTGCGACTGTGCCGGCAAGGCGCCGGATACCGGTCCACGCTGGTGTATGCCGGAAGCGGAAACCATCGACTTGGCTCTGCCGAAGGTGCTGTCGGCGCTGCGGGCCGTGCCCCACCAACAGACCGCGGCCGCCGAAGTGGTGCCGAGCGTGATGGCGCGGCTCTACCCCTGTGCCGACCGGGGCCGACCCTGAGTCAGGCTCCGCGCCCGTTCTCGCCAACACCCGCCTGTCCGGCATGCAGCAGTATCACGATCTTCTGCGCGACGTCCTCGACAACGGTGTCGACAAGACCGACCGCACCGGTGTGGGTACGCGCTCGGTGTTCGGGCGCCAGGTGCGCTTCGACCTCGCCGCCGGCTTTCCGCTGGTGACCACCAAGCGCGTGCATCTGAAGAGCGTCGTCTACGAGCTGCTCTGGTTCCTCTCCGGCTCCACCAACAATCAATGGCTGAACGCCCATGGCGTGACCATCTGGGATGAATGGGCGGCGCCGGATGGCGAGCTCGGGCCCATCTACGGTCGACAGTGGCGCAGCTGGCCGGCCCCGGACGGGCGCAGCATCGACCAGCTGGCGGCCATCGTCGAGACCATCCGGCGCGATCCGGACTCGCGCCGGCTGGTGGTGTCAGCCTGGAACCCGGCAGACCTGCCGATGCCGGGCAGGGCGCCTGCGGACAACGCCGCTGCGGGACGCATGGCGCTCGCGCCCTGCCACTGCCTGTTCCAGTTCTATGTGCAACAGGGACGTCTCTCCTGCCAGCTGTACCAGCGCAGTGCGGATCTCTTCCTCGGCGTTCCGTTCAACATCGCAAGCTACGCGCTGCTCACGCACATGGTGGCGCAGCAGTGCGACCTGGCGCCGGGCGAGCTGGTGCACACCTTCGGCGATCTGCATCTGTACCGGAACCATCTCACGCCGGACATCGTCTATGCCCAGTTGGCCCGCGCGCCGCGGCCGCTGCCGCTGCTCGAGCTGCGCCGGCGGCCGCCGAGCCTCTTCGACTATCGCTTCGAGGACATCGTTATTACGGGCTACGACCCGCATCCACCCATCCGCGCGCCCATCGCCGTCTGATCACAGGGGCGGTGCGTGGCGCCGAATTAAGGAGACCGATCCTTGCTCGAAGCCCTCATCGACTACGCACTGTTCACCACCAAGACGCTGACCCTGCTCGCCCTCTTGGGGCTCTTCGTTGGACTGTTACTGCGGGCGCGACACCACGGCGCACACGACGGTGACGGCGGTCGGCTTGAGATCATCAGCCTCAACGATCGCTTCGATGACATGGCCGACGGCCTGAAGCGCGCCACCCAGCCGCCGAAGGCCTACAAGCGCTGGGCCAAGGCGGAGCACAAGGCGCACAAGGCCCGCAACAAAGCCGATACCGCCGAGCGGCCGCGGCTGTTCGTGCTGGACTTTCACGGTGATCTCCTGGCCAGCGAGGTCGGCGGGCTGCGGGAGACCGTTTCCGCCGTGCTGCAGGAAGCGGGCGAGAGCGATGAGGTCCTGGTGCGGCTCGATAATGCCGGTGGTGCGGTGCACGAGCACGGCCTCGCGGCGTCTCAACTATTGCGCGTCCGCAGGCGCGGCATCCCGCTGACCGTGGCGGTGGACCGGGTCGCGGCGAGCGGCGGTTATCTGATGGCCTGTGTCGCTGACCGCATTGTCGCTGCCCCGTTTGCCATCATCGGCTCCATCGGCGTGGTGGCGCAGCTACCCAACTTTCACCGCTGGCTGGAGCATCAGGGCATCGACTTCGAGCTGCACACGGCGGGCGACTACAAACGCACCCTCACGCTCTTCGGAGAGAATACCGAGGCCGGTCGAGTCAAGCTCCGCGAGCATCTCGAGGAAACACACCAACTGTTCAAGGACTTCATTCGGGAGTACCGTAAGGGAGTGGATCTCGATAAGGTGGCCACCGGCGAATACTGGTACGGCGAGCAGGCGCTGGGGCTCGGCCTAGTAGACGACCTGACGACGAGCGATGACTACCTGCTTGCCGCGCGCGCCGGTCGCGATCTCTACCGCCTGCGCTGGCAGGCCAAGAAGCGCCCATGGCAGAGGCTGGTTACCGGTATCCGTGCACTGTTGAGCCGTCTACCCCTGGGCGTGGCGGTTTCCTGAGCGTTGGCCCGATTCCGCTGACCGGGTCGAGCGTCCCAGCCGGCCGCCATCATCGGCACGCGTCTGCGAAAGCGCTGACATGAATGCCCGCCAAGAGTCCGCAGCAGACCCCGAGTCCTGGCACGCCTGCGCGTGCCTGTGCTTCCGCGCCACTTGCGTGACATACCTGCTGCTCGCGCTGGCATTCCCGACGCCGACTTGGGCGCAGGCCGCTGGCGAACCTGTGCCTGCGGCCGACGGCGGCGTTGGCGCCGAGCATGAACGCCTGCTGCGGGAGAATGCCGCGCTCACCGAGCGTCTGCGTGCGCTGGAGGGGCAGCAGGCGCTCGCCGAGCGGCTGGATGCGCAGGCATCGCGGCTGGCGACACTGGCGGAGCGTCTCGAGGCGCGGCTGGCCGCGGTCGACGACAACGGTGATGGCGCGCTCATGGACGAGGAGGCCAGGCTCGAGGCCTTGCAAAGCCGGCTGGCTGCAGCCGAGCGTGAGCGGCAGGAGGCCGAGGCCCGTGTGACGGAGCTGGAAACCCGCGTCGCTGAGCTCGAGGCGCGGCTCAAACAGCAGCAGCTGACGGTGGACGAGGCCCTGTTGCGGGCAGACAAAGCCGAGAAGCTGCACGCCGCGCTGGAGGAGACCCATGCGCGGCTCAGCACCGAGAACGAGCGTCTATCGCTGGAGCTCGCGACGGCGAAGGAACGTCAGGCCGAAGCCGTGCAGCGTGTCTTGGAGCTGGACAACCGGCTCGAGACGATGAGCGCCCGTGCGGGGGCCGCGGCGCCCGCGCCCGTCGCCGATCCGGCGGCGGCAGTCAAGCCGGCAGCGCCGACGCCCGACGGCACCGGCGCAGGCAAGGCCCCGGCCCCCGCTCAGCAGCCTGCTGCGGGCTCCATGGCCAACGGCGGCAGCAAAGTGGTCTATGAAGTTCGCGCCGAAGATACGCTCTCGCGCATCGCGGCGAAGGTCTACGGTGACGCCAGCGCATGGCGGCGGATCTTCGACGCCAACCGCGACGTGCTCAACGGTCCGGACGAGCTGCGTCTCGGCATGCGGCTCATCATTCCCTAAGGATCCCGCATTCCAGCCGGCAACGCGTCACCTCAGGGTATATGCTCAGGTGTCGTATTCCGCCGCGCGGCGGGCGTCGCCGCGGACCTTGTCGGCGGGGTATCGGGCTTCATTCAGGGTGATTTTGTCGTGCGTGGCGGCGATGAGGTCGATGTCGAGCCGCTCGGCGAGGCGCAGCAAATAGCTGAAGATGTCGGCCAGCTCATGCGCCACGGCGCGGCGCTTCTCGGGGCTCAGATCGGCGCTTTGCGCCTCTGTGAGCCATTGAAAGTGCTCCAGTAGCTCGCCGGCTTCCCCGGCCAGGGCCATGGACAGGTTCTTTGGCGACTGAAATTGCTCCCAATCGCGTGCGCGGGCAAAGTCGAGCAGACGCTCGCTCAGCGCATCGAGGCTGTCGGGCTTGGTCTGTTTCACGTGCTGACAACTGCGGCAGATCAGGTTCGAGTCAGGTCTCGGGTCAGCATCCTCAGCCCGTCCGGGCGGCGCGCTTACGCACGATGGCGGCGCGCACTTGCTCGGGAGCGGTGCCGCCCAGGTGATTGCGGGCGCGTACGGCGCCGTCGAGGCTCAGCACCTCGTACACGTCCTCACCAATGGCCGGGGAGAACCGGCGCAGCTCCTCCAGACTCAGCTCGCCGAGATCGCGGCCGGCGCGGATGCCAAAGGCGACCGCCTTGCCGACGATTTCGTGGGCGTCGCGGAAAGTGATGCCGCGGTGCACCAGGTAGTCGGCGAGATCCGTCGCCGTGGCGAAACCCTGGGTTGCGGCCGCCCGCATGCGTTCACGGTTGCAGGTCACATGGTGCATCATGTCCGCGAACACCTTGAGCGAGCCGGGCAGGTTGTCGGCGGAATCGAAGAGCGGGTCTTTGTATTCCTGATTGTCCTTGATGTATCCACACAGGTGGACGCTACTACGGGACAAGGGGCGACG